>CAZOWC010000040.1:0-9157 GCA_964583375.1 uncultured Flavobacteriaceae bacterium | reverse complement strand
AAGCGATCAAAACTGTATTCATTCTAGCAGAAACCGCTATTTACCACCCAGGTGGACTGGGTCTAGTCAGCAAGTTTGACGCCTCTTATGATTGGACAGGACATCATTTATCAAAAGAGGTGGTTCAGTCTAAGAGCAATGCAACGGATTATTCCCGACATATTGACCGCACCTTAAGACGTTATGGTTCTGAAAATACTGTAGTCAATTTTGTGTCTAATCACGACGAAAATTCTTGGAACGGTTCTGTAGAAGAAAGTTTTGGAAAGGCAGCTCATGCTTTTATGGCGATGAACTATACTATTCCGGGGATGCCTCTTATTTATTCAGGCCAGGAGTACGACCTGAACAAACGATTGCGCTTTTTTGAAAAGGATAGTTTTCCTAAAACCAAGGGTAAAACCATGCAACTATTAACGCAGTTGGGGGCCTTAAAAAATAATCATCCTGCCTTGGAAAGTGGTAAAGAAGCTGGCTCTTTTCAAAGACTTCCCACTTCAAAAGACTATCAAGTCTTTGCTTTTGAAAGAGGGAAGGAAGGGGATACGCTGGTTGTAATGGCGAATTTGAGTAAAGAATACGCCCAATTTACCATGCCCTATGACGGAGTTTTTAAACGTTATCAGGATTTTAAAACCAAAAAACTTTCTTCTTCTTATCAATACGATATGAAGCCTTGGGAATTTTGGATTTTAATCAAAGAATAAAGTTTAATAAAATGAGACAAGCATTAATACTATTCTCAATGGGACTGATTTTTAATTCGTGTACTCCTCCAAAAAACATATTGGTAATTGGACATAGAGGTGTAAAAGGTCATTTGGCTGAAAACACGCTACCCTCCATTGATAAAGCATTAGAATTGGGTGTTGACGGAGTAGAAATTGATATTTTCCGATGTGCCAGTGGAGAGCTGGTCGTCTTTCACGACCAAACTTTAGATCAATTGACTAATGCTACAGGCTATATTGAACAGTTGGAATTAGACTCCATTCGCAATATAGAAGTACTCAATGGATTTACCATTCCAACCTTTGAGGAAGTCATGAATTTAATTGACGGTAGGGTAGTTTTAAATGTCGAACTTAAGGGGGCGCAGACAGCTTTATTGACAAATGCACTTCTTCAAGAGTATTTTAAAAAAGAAGTTTGGTCACCAGACAAAATTTTGATTTCGAGTTTTAATTGGGAGGAGCTAAGGCTGTTTCACGAGGTCAATACTGAAGTTCCAATAGCTGTTCTAACTGAAGATGACCCTTTAGATGCTATACCAGTGGCAAAATCCCTTAATGCAGTAGCCATCAATCCAAACTTTAAATCACTTAACAAGTACAATGTATCAAAAATTAAAGAAGCGAGTTTACAACTTTTTCCATGGACGGTAAATCAACCAGAGGATATAGCTGCCTTAATTGACCTAGGGGTAGATGGAATCATTACTGATTTTCCAGAACGCGTTCCAAAAAAATAAGATCCTCCTTAATTTAAATAGAGTATGGCTCCGTTTAAAAGGGTAGCAAAACTTACCCAAGCCAGATAGGGGTAGAGTAAAAAAGCAGCTTTTTTATCGACTAAGCGAAACCAATAAATGGTTCTTTCGATAAGAATGAGAAGTGTAATGATGACGAGCATTCCTAAAAGTGGACTGCGCAAGCCAAAAAACACTAAGGACAAAAGTCCATTAAAAATCAATTGCGCTCCAAAATGATAGAGTGCGGTTTTTCCCCAGATGTGACCTCGTCCGTAATGCCATACCGAACCCAATGCCCAACCCATCATGCAATAAAGCAATGTCCATACAGGAGCAAACAACCAATTGGGTGGGGAGAAAAAGGGTTTTTCCAATCCGGCATACCATACGGGTATGGCTTGTCGAGTGACTAAGCTCGAAATTAAACCAACAGCAATTGAAATACCTATACCCACAGCTATGGAAATAAAATAGGAAAACCTTCGATTCTTCATAATTGTAAAGCTACTAGAAATATGTTATTTATATTCACCCAAATCAGAAGATTGCTGATGAAGCTGTATCTTTGTCCAGTATGGAGAACCCATCTTTTATATCCTCAGCCAATCAAACTGCAGTAGCTTTTAAAACCAAATGGCAAGCGCCTAGCAATATTGCTTTGGTTAAATACTGGGGAAAAACAGAACCTCAGCTTCCCAAAAACCCTTCTTTAAGTTTTACACTTTCTTCAAGTATGACTACAACTGAAGTTGATTTTATTCCAAACACTCGGGAAACTTTTGAATTTGAATTTTATTTTGAAGGTGCATTAAAAGTTGATTTTAATCCCAAATTAAATTCTTTTTTTGATCGGATCAAGACCTATATTCCATGGTTAAATTCCTATTCCTTTAGGATAAGCAGTCAAAATTCTTTTCCACATTCAAGTGGAATAGCTTCTTCTGCTTCTGCAATGGCGGCTTTAAGTTTGTGTTTGATGGATATGGAACGAAAATTATTTCCTGAAATTTCAGAGGTAGATTTTTATAAAAAGGCTTCTTTTTTGGCGCGTTTGGGTTCGGGAAGTGCTGCCCGTAGTGTTGAAGGACCTGTAACCCTTTGGGGTAAAAACAGTATTCAAAAAGCGGGTAGTGACCTTTATGCAACTCCCTTTGGGGCTGAATTAAACCCTATATTTAGCAGTTATCAAGATACTATACTTTTGGTGGACAAGGGTACTAAGGCTGTCTCCAGTACTCAAGGACACCAGTTGATGCACAATCATCCTTTTGCAGCACAGCGATTTATCCAAGCAGCGAATAATTTGGCTGATTTAGTAGCCATTATGAAATCGGGAGATTTAGATGGATTTATACGTATAGTTGAAACAGAAGCACTGTCATTGCACGCCATGATGATGACCTCCAATCCTTATTTTGTTTTGATGCAGCCCAATACTTTGGAGATTATCCAAAAGGTGTGGAAATACAGAAAAGAAACCCAAATTCCATTGTGTTTCACTTTGGATGCAGGGGCTAATGTCCATTTGCTTTATCCTCGAAAAAATAAAGAAGTTGTAGGTGCTTTTATAGCGGCTGAATTAGAGAGCTTTTGTGAGCAAGGTCAATACCTTTTTGACGAAGTTGGAACAGGAGCGAAAAAAGTGTAACTTTGAAATAGTTAGACAGTTGATGTTTTTCTAAAAAAGAAAAAGAAAAAAAGTACATGAAAGGACCCCTGTTTTTTGCAAAAATATTGTTGTTCGGAGAATACGGTATCATCAAAGATTCAAAAGGACTTTCCATCCCATATAATTTTTACAGAGGAGCACTTAAAATTCCAGCAAACGAAGCTGAGTTTGACGATGATTCCCACAAAATACTTGTAGAGTTCTCTGAGTACCTAAAAACTTTAGATCATAAAATCATCGATTTTGACTGGAAAAAACTCGAGCGTGATTTATCCAAAAAGATGTACTTTGACAGCAGTATCCCTCAGGGATACGGTGTAGGAAGTAGCGGTGCATTGGTCGCAGCGATTTACGATCAGTATGCTTATCGTAAAATCACTGTTTTAGAAAATCTGACCAAAGAAAAATTGGTTTATCTCAAAATGGTCTTTAGCCTAATGGAATCATTTTTTCACGGGAAATCTTCTGGCCTAGACCCTCTTAACAGTTATTTGAGTTTGCCTATACTGATCAATTCAAAAGAAAATATTCAGACCACTGGAATACCTTCTCAACACTCTAAGGGTAAAGGTGCAGTATTTTTATTAGACAGTGGTAGTACGGGAGAAACTGCGCCTATGGTGTCCATGTTTATGGAAAACATGAAAAAGGAAGCCTTCAGCAACATGATGCTGGATCAGTTTATCAAACGCTCAGATGCCTGTGTTGAACATTTTTTAAAGGGAAATATCAACTCATTGTTTAAGAACATCAAATCGCTATCCTCTTTGGTACTGAAAAATTTCCAACCCATGATTCCAGAAAGCTTTCACCAATTGTGGCAAAAAGGAATCGAGACCAACGACTATTACCTCAAACTTTGTGGTTCTGGAGGAGGAGGATTTATTTTAGGCTTTACCCAAGATTTTGAAAAAGCCAAAAAGTCCTTAAAGCAATACCCTATTGAAGTGGTGTATCATTTCTAAATCCTTTAATGTCACTTTCGGATTCCAATCGGCGTAGTTTACTCAAAATTCTGAGTTTGTTTAGTTTGGTTAGGGGTTATAATATTATCGTACTAGTCCTTGCTCAATACCTTACAGCGCGTTACATACTCGCTCCACAAATAGCTTGGACATCACTGCTATTGGACTTTAAGTTTTTTACCATAGTCTCTGCATCAGCATTGACTACAGCTGCTGGATACATCATTAACAATTTTTACGATGCAGCCAAAGATCAGATCAACAGACCTAAAAAATACATACTAGAGCATTTAATCTCACAGCAACTGCAGTTCATTTTTTATCTCCTGCTCAATATGGCTGCTTTTGTTATTGCTAGCGCCATCTCTATAAAAGTTGTTTTATTCTTTCTTTTTTATATGATGACGATTTGGTTGTACAGCAATACCGTAAAGCGTCTTTTCTGGCTGAGCAATGTGTTTTCCGCCTTTTTAATGATACTTCCCTTTTGGGCAATTACACTCTATTTTAAAAACTTTGACCCCATTATTTTTTATCATGCTGCTTATCTTTTCTTTTTGATTTTGGCTCGAGACATCATCAAAGATTTAGAAAATTTTAAGGGCGATTGGGTGCAACGTTATCAAACACTTCCAGTGGTATTTAATCATCGGACAACAAAGATCTTTATCACAGTCGCGGTCTTGTGTACTTTTATCCCTAATTGTTTTTTGATCCAACAGAATCTGGGTAGCATACACTATTTTTTTTGGGCGAGCATTCCTTTTTTAAGTTTTGTTTTAATCTTTCTATGGCGAGCCCAAACTGAAAAGGCGTACCTTTGGACACGAAATTTCATTAAATTGTGGATATTGATAGGAGTATTGAGTATTGCCTTGATTTATCATTAGTAAAAAATCAGAATGAAACCAAAAAAAGTAGTCCCAGTAGGAAAACCTAGTGAATCCAAAGGCAAGAAAAAAGAAACCATTAGATTGAACAAATTTCTGTCTAATGCGGGAATATGTTCTCGGCGTGAAGCCGATGAAAACATCAAAATGGGCTTGGTGCATGTCAACGGAAAAGTGGTTACGGAAATGGGATATCAAGTAGCTTCAACCGATGAGGTTAAATTTGATGGTGCTCGAATTCAAAAAATAGCTCCGGTTTACATCTTATTGAACAAACCAAAAGGATTTTTTGCTACAGCACAAGGAGGAATCATTAAAAAGTCTGTACAGGAGCTGATACGTTCTGCTGCCAAGACTAAAATTCCGCCGATAGGAGATATGGGAAGACCCATGACAGGTCTTTTGTTTTTAACCAATGACGAGCCATTGAGAAAAAAAATGGGTCAATCCTCATCTATTCCCATGGTTTATCAAGTAGTACTAGATAAAAACGTCACAGCCGAGATAATGAAGCAGTTAAAAAAAGGACAGCTTATTTTTGATAAGGAATCCAAGATCAATATCATCAGTCATCTGGACGGGAAATCTAAAAACGAAGTAGGTATAGAAGTACATTCCTTAAGCCCTGCAGCTTTAGTTAAGCTTTTTGAAGCGGTTGGCTTAAAGGTGATTCATATGGATCGAGTTACTTTTGGAGGGATGACCAAAAAAGACCTACCGAGAGGAAATTGGAGAAAACTCAGTGCTAAAGAAGTTGGGTTTTTGAAAATGCTCCCATAAAGGTTCTTTGACCAACTCCCAAATAAAAGTTACATATACAACGAGATAAGCTAAAAACTGTAGGTATGTATTCTCTACGAAGCCATCAGCTCCATAGGCATTATAACTCCAAAACACAGTTAAACTCCAGGCAAGAGGGTAAGCATAGCCGGTTAAAATCCCTAAAAAGATCAGGTTGATGATATACCATGGATGGACTGTGGTAGCCATAAAGAAATAGCAACTCAATAAAAACAGCATACTTTTAAGTAGTGATGCGTGTGTTCTGTTTGACCTTAAAAAGCTAAAAACTAAAACAAAACCAGCAACGATAAAGGGGGTAATTTCACCCAATTGACGAATGATATTATACCCTTTCAGTTGATATCCTATGGCACGAACAATATTATATAAACTACCATTAAATTCAAAAGTGGTAAACCACAAATCAACAGTTTCCGCATATCGACTCGGCATACTTCCTTCCCAATAAGGCAGCCAAAAAAAGGCAGAACACAGCACTGTTGAAAGGGAAAAAAGAATGAATTTTTTCCAGCCTAAGTATTTGTAAAAAAGAGGAATAAAAAGCAATGGCAGTAATTTGATTGCTATGGCAATGCCCATAAAAAGACCTCCAAACAGACTTCTTCTTTGAACTAAGTACAAGATACTTAACAATGTAAAGCAGACCATCAAACCTTCACCATGAAGGTTGCCAATACCTTCTATAATAAGCAATGGATTTAAAAAATACCAAGCAATATTGGCAGGGTCAAGTTTGAGTTGTTTTAGCAGAGAGATGCCTACAAATACTATAAGTAGATCTGCAATCAAGTAAATAAACCGAATTAAGATTATTGGATCCATCAGTTGATCTTGATGGAAAAGTGCGGCAAGTTTAAACAACTGTTGACTGGCAGGAGGGTAGTTGGAAAAGTTTCCTGCGCTTAACGCCCCCATTTTTTCAACAAGCAAACGCGCATCTGGAAAGCCAACGAGGTTAATTAATTTATTGGGGGTGTATAAATAGGGATTGATACCGAGTTGTTGAACATGGCCATCCCAAAGAAAACGATAAAAATCTTGTGACAATTCGGGTAAGTGGAAGCTAAAACACAGACGGGCTAAAATCCCAATAAGCAGTATAGTAGCTAGACTGCTAAAATTTCTAATCCAAAACCAGAGCAGCACAAAAATACCAGTATACAGACTCAGCAATTCGACAGTATCGCTTCGTTTTACTCCATCAGACAGCATAAAAAATCCTGTTAGGATGAGAAAAGGGAGTAGTAGTCGGAGAGAAGCTGCTAGCATTTATCGGCTTTGTCTTAGCCCAAATATAGAAATACTGCTGAATCCAATAAAAAGTATAAGATGAAAAGGGAATAACCAAAATTCGCCAGCAGCTCTTAATTCAAAGGCACTGTAAAGTCCAAATAAAAAGTAAAACGCAAAAATGACCTCAATAATGGTATAGATAGAAGTTTTTTGAACTCGGTATTTGTTTTGTCTTAAAGTTTTATCAGTAGTATTTAGATTGAACTTTGGAGTTCGTATAAAAGGACTTTTTATGCCCAAATGCCCTTCTAAAACTGCTACTGAATTGTGAATTGAAAACCCAATAATAAGACAATAAAACAGAAGAAATCGTCCCGTATATTTAAAAAAGGAACGAATACCAGAACCGAAAACCCTTTGATGCACGTACCAATAGCAGGTGTAAAAGATGAGGGTACTTAAAATAAATAAACCACTCAAATCGAAGAGTAGGCTTAGAGAGTCAAACTTTGCTTTGATAAATAAAACGGGAACGCTTAAAAGGGAAACAATCAGTACATTAAAAAACATTGAACTATTGAGTAAATGAACTGCTGCGTTGAATTTAACCTTCCATGAGAGGTTTTTTGCCTTCATCACCCGACCGATCATTTTTTGAAAATTTTCAGCCCCTCCTTTGTTCCAACGGAATTGCTGAGACCTTATGGCGTCAAGTGTAATAGGCAGTTCTGCAGGGGTTACAACTTCATCTAAATACACAAATTTCCAATTTTTTAACTGGGCTCTATAGCTCAAGTCCAAGTCCTCTGTCAGTGTATCACCTTCCCAATTCCCTGCATCGAGTATGCAGGATTTACGCCATAAACCAGCCGTACCGTTAAAGTTGATAAAATGCTGCTGCTGGTTGCGACCAATTTGTTCCAATAAAAAATGGGCGTCAAGGCCAAAGGCTTGAACGGAAGTCCAAGGGGAATAGGTTCTGTTGAGATGCCCCCACCGGGTTTGAACAACGCCAACTTTTGCGTTTTCAAACTGTGGAACGGTCTTGTAAAGCCAATCGCTATCAGGTAAAAAGTCTGAGTCAAAAATGGCGATCAATTCACCACTGGCAGTTTCTAGACCTTCTTTAAGTGCCCCTGCTTTAAACCCTTTGCGTTCTTTGCGATGAATATGAATGATGGGAATTCCCTTTACTTGATATTCCCTAACTAGTTTTTGGGTCAGTTCCAATGACTCGTCAGTGGAATCATCTAAGACCTGAATTTGAAGTTTGTCTTTAGGATAGCCTAATGCGGTAATGCATTCTAACAAGCGTTCAATGACGTACAATTCATTGTAGATTGGTAATTGAACGGTCACTTTTGGCCAGCCAGCTTTGGGTTCTGTTGTATTTAGGGCTTGTTTATTTTTTTGATATTTTAAAAAATAACGCAGCATATTCAGCTGTGTTAAACTGTAAATTAAAATAAGTATAAGACTTAAGCTGTAAACAGCGAAAGTAGAGTAGGTCAAAAAATACAATAAGCTATTTGATGTTATTTCCATCCTGAAAAATAAAAACTTCCAATCCAACCTAAAATTTTATAGCCTGCCATAAAAGTTCCCTTGACCGTACCAGAGACTTTTGAGATTCCGATACGCTTACGGTAACCAACTGGAAGTTCAATGTATGGAATCTTTCTTCTTAAAATCTTGAGTTGCATTTCTACTGTCCAACCATAAGTTTTGTCTTGCATTTCAAGACTTTGAAGTGTTTCCCAACGAATGGCTCTAAAGGGACCCAAGTCGGTAAATTGACTCTTGTAAAGCCAGCGCATTAAAAGGCAGGCGAGCCAATTGCCAAAATGTTGTTGTGGGGTTAGAGACCCCTTTTCTCGAAGTGATTTCACTCGTGCACCCAGCACAAAGTCAATACCAGCCTTTTGTAAGGGAGCTACTAGTTGATCCAATTCTTCCGGATAGTCGGAATAATCACCGTCCAAAAAAACGACCAGCTCAGGAGGGTTGTTTTCTAAATATTCAATTCCTTTTAGGCAGGCATAACCGTAACCTTTTTGCGTCTCGTATAGCACTGTAGCTCCACTTTTTTTTGCTATTTCAGAAGTTTGATCGCTTGAGCCGTTAT
>CAZOWC010000039.1:0-9170 GCA_964583375.1 uncultured Flavobacteriaceae bacterium | reverse complement strand
TGCAAATATAAAACCCTTTTTCTTACTAACAATGAGTTTTTGAATTGTTTTTTAATATTTTTTTACTTCTTTTCCAGTGGAGTTTTTACCTCTTTCCAAAGGGTATAGAGACTGTCTAAGTCATAAGAAAGTGCGGTAGGATCAAGCTCAATTATTCCGTCTCCATAGGCTCGTTGTAAAATGTCTTCTATTAAAAAATCTTCATAGATAGTTTCTGGATCGTAAGTATCTTTTAAAGAGAGCTTAAAAAAGGAGGCCGTGGTTTGATAAATCATTGCCTTCCAGGCGTTCCTTAATTTTTTTATTAACTCGTGAGTTGTTGCTCCAGTTTGTCGATGAACCAATTTGATTAAAATACGACCTTGGGAACGGGACAGTTTTTTAAGTTCCTCCTCAAATTCGTCGTATATAAATTTTTCAATTCGTTTGAGGTAAATTTTCTTTTGCCGCTTTTTCTCAATTCCTCCCAGTCTGGAGGTAAGTGTGTCCAAGCGGTCAGCAGCCAGCTTGGCATAGGGATAAACACGTAATGTTCTGTTTCTCAATATGACATAATTACGCAATTCGTTCATGCTCTTAAAGCGAAGCGGTTGAAACAAAACAACTTCCTCTAGACGTATACCCGAATTAGAAATAGAATCTGTTTCAAACTTGTAGAGCAGTGGCTCGTCAAAATCTATACTGTCTTGCTGTTGGCTCAGAAGGTAGTATGGGAGAAGTAAGAATGAAAAAAAAACAAAACGAGTCATAAGCAATTTAAAACTGACTTTAATGAGTTAAATTTCTTTGTTAATCAAAGTTTACCTATAAAAATCGGCCCACAAAAATACAAATTATTTAAGTCAGGGACTTTTCTTTAGGATTATTATTACTTTTGAATTCGTTAAAATTATAACCTTCATTTATGAGCGTATTAGATAAAAAAGCAATCGGATTTTTAGAAAAGTATTTAAATAATGCATCCCCTACAGGTTATGAAAGTAGCGGGCAAAAGATTTGGATGGACTACATCAAACCTTATGTAGATACTTTTATCACTGACACCTATGGTACTGCCGTAGGAGTTATTAACCCCGAAGCTGAATTTAAGGTTGTAATCGAAGGACATTCTGACGAAATTTCTTGGTATGTAAACTACATAACGGATGATGGATTGATTTACGTCATTCGCAATGGGGGAAGCGACCACCAAATAGCACCTTCAAAATGTGTCGATATCCATTCTAAGAAAGGGATTGTTAAGGGAGTCTTTGGCTGGCCTGCAATTCATACTCGAAAAAACGGTAAAGAAGAAATTCCAAAACTTGACAATATCTTTATCGATATAGGCGCTAAAGACAAAAAAGAGGTTGAAAAACTAGGGGTACATGTAGGTTGTGTAATTACTTATCCTGATCAATTTCACATATTGAACAAAAACAAATTTGTTTGTAGAGCAATCGACAATCGTGCAGGAGGCTTTATGATTGCTCAAGTAGCGCGTCTACTAAAAGAAAATAAAAAAAGTTTACCCTTTGGGCTCTATATTACTAACTCCGTTCAGGAAGAGGTTGGTTTACGTGGAGCCGAAATGATCACTCAGACTATCAAGCCCGACGTTGCCATTGTAACAGATGTCTGCCACGATACCACTACGCCCATGATCAATAAAAAACAGGAGGGCCATACCAAGATTGGAGATGGACCTGTGATTTCTTACGCTCCTGCGGTGCATAATTTATTACGTGAACGTATAATAGAAACTGCGGAAGAAAAGAAAATACCATTTCAGCGATTAGCATCATCTCGCTACACGGGAACAGATACTGACGCTTTTGCATATAGTAACGGAGGGGTTGCTTCAGCACTTATCTCGCTTCCACTTCGATATATGCATACCACAGTTGAAATGGTACACCGTGATGATGTTGAAAATGTGATTAAGCTAATTTATGAAACACTTCTCAATATCAAAACAGGAGAATCTTTCAGTTATTTTAACTAAACAACCCTTTAGTCAACAAAAGTTTCTTTGCTAAAAGATTTTAGATTTCTAATTTTCGAAGCAGTCAAGAATCCCAGATATTGATTAATAAAAATGAAACTGAATTCCCTGCCCAAAAAGTTGCAATTGCAATATAAATGGTATCTGCCAATAGGCTATTTGTTTAGGGGATTTTTAGATTTGGGTTGGAAGTTTTCATAGGTGAAGCATTTGGGATACTACTTAATAAATTTACGAGTACAACAGAACAGAAATAGCTGTTAATAAAAACAAATAATTTTAATTAAAGTTACTGTCTAAATCGCTAATTACAAGGACTTGAGTATGCGTCTTACGATAGAAGGACCTTCGTAAACAAAACCAGTGTAAAGTTGAACTAAAGAGGCTCCTGCATTGAATTTTTCAAGTGCATCCTCAGCAGAATGGATTCCTCCAACACCAATGATTGGAAAAGCATTTTTACTCTTTTTAACTAAATAACGAATGACTTCTGTACTCTTTTGACTAAGGGGCTTACCACTCAGTCCACCCATTTCAAATTTTCTATTTGATTGAAGACCCTCCCGATTTAGAGTGGTGTTGGTGGCAATCACTCCATCGATTTTTGTACAGATCACTATATCTATAATATCATCTAGTTGAGCATTGGTCAAGTCGGGTGCAATTTTTAACAATATTGGTTTAGGCAAACTTTTTTCTTTGTTTAAGGCATTTAATGTTGAAAGCAACTTGGTTAAAGGCTCTTTATCTTGTAGGGCTCGAAGGTTTGGCGTGTTGGGTGAACTAACATTGACCACAAAATAATCTACATGATCAAATAAGGCATGAAAGCAATAAATATAATCATCTACCGCTTTTTCAATAGGAGTAACTTTATTTTTGCCAATATTTCCCCCTACAAGAATATTGGTATTTTTCTTTAATCTTTTAACTGCGTCTTCAACTCCGTCATTATTAAAACCCATACGATTGATAATTGCCTCATCCTCTTTGAGACGAAATAATCTTTTTTTAGGATTGCCCGGCTGTGCTTTGGGAGTCAGCGTTCCGATTTCAATAAAACCAAAGCCAAAGTTTGAGAGCTCTTTGAAAAGTTCGGCATTTTTATCAAAACCGGCAGCAAGCCCAACAGGATTTGGGAATTTCAAACCAAAAACCTCTCGTTCTAAACGAGGGTCATTTAGTTGATAAAACATTCGGGTGAGATAAGGGATTCCAGGAAGAAAAGAAAACCATTTAATCAATGAAAAAGTGAAATAATGTACTTTTTCAGGGTCAAAAAGAAACAATAAAGGTTGAACTAGTCTCTTATACATGGAAAAAAATATCCCGCCGATAGTGGCGGGATACTGGTTTATTTTTTCGCTGGAGGTGGATTCAGTTTCGAACTCATTTCCAGGGATATGGCTGAGCGCTCAATTTTAAGCTTCCCAGCTAATGTTTCTAAAATACAAGTATTATCCTTATCATTCAGCTCCATGATTTTACCGTGGATACCACTTTTGGTGATCACACGGTCCCCTTTTTTCATGTCACGCATGAAAATCTTCTCTTTCTTTAGTCTACGCTGTTGTGGCAAAATGATAAAGAAGAAGAATACCACAAGTATTAAGAGTAAAAACGGTAATTGACCTGAAAGACCCTCTGACATTGACTTTGAATTTAATTTTTTTGACGTGCTTTAGCCTGAGCTTCTCTTTGTTGTTGCTTTACAGGATCAGGTGTTACATTTGATTTAATACGTAACATTTCTCTTCCAGATGCTGTGTTGGCTGAAAGTGTAACAGACTTTTGCTGAATGCCTGGCTTGTTGCTTGAATCAAAACTAACCACTATTGATCCTGTTTCTCCTGGAGCAATTGCTTTATTTTTAGGATACTGAGGTACTGTACATCCACAACTTCCTCTAGCATCTACAATGATTAAATCTGCATCTCCAGTATTGGTAAATCCAAAAGTTGTGGTCACTTTATCGCCTTCATTGATAGTGCCAAAGTCATGAGATGTTTTATCAAATGTCATGGAAGGGACTCCTGAAGTTTTAGCATTAGCAGTTGCCGCAGCTGGATTGGAAGTAGTTCCTGAACTGTTTACTTTTTTTGCAGCACTGTCTTGGCATGCTGCAAATAAAACAAATGTAAACACCAAACTAAAAATTAAACTTTTTTTCATAATGACTTATTAATTTTGTGAACTTCAAAAGTAACAAAAAAACTCATTACAACAATCCTCTGCCGCTTTTGTTCAACCTCTTTTCGTGACTAAATTCTTTAACCAATTTATCCAACACCCCATTCACAAAATTATTGCTGTTGGGAGTTGAGTAATCTTTGGTAATTTCTAGATATTAGTTTATCGTAACTTTAGTAGGTATCTGAGGAAAAAACAATAATTCTGCAATTGCAATTTTGAGAACTACACTGTCAAGTCTTGCGATCCGATCAGCATCCCAGTTTGGAGTTTTTCCTTCCAATTCTTTTTGCAAATCTTCGTCTTTTGCAATTACCTTTTCTAAAAGTTCTCGACCAAAAAGAATATCCTCTTGATTTTTTGTGAAGTCCGGAAAAGGAAGTCCACTTTGTTTGTCAGAGCTGAGTTGCTTAAACATTTTTGATAAAAACGTATTGACAAGAGGTAAATCGTCAATCCAAGTAATGTTTTGATCTTCAAGATAATCGTATAAGAAATTAGAAGATGCGATGTGTTTTTTAAAACATTTTGAAAACCAATTTAAATCTTGTTCCCAATTTGGTTCTGAAGTTTTTTGATATTCACCAAAAGCACTATCTGAGGTAATTTTACGAAGAAGTTCTTTTAAAAAAACAAATTGTAAATCCCACTTTAAGACATTTCTAGACTTTAATTTTTTTTCTAAAACGGGGTGCTGTTGAATCATCAATAAGACCTTATTTTGAGAAAGTAACTTGATGTGTTTAAACTTTACTTCATCCGACCCTAGCTTCTCATGGGTCTTTAACTGATCTTGAATAAATTCTATTAGTGCTTTAATCAAGCCCAATATAGAAATGTAAAGATCGAAAGATTGTGAAACACTGGAATCGAAAAACTTGAGTTCATTTTCGAGTTTACTGTTTTCTCGTTGAGAAAAAGAGTACATAGATTGCATAACTTTAATGCGAATATGTCGTCTTGTGAGCATGTTTCAGAACTTTAGTGGTGTAAAAATAATTTATTAAAGTGAATCCCAAGCCCTACCGATTAAAAACTTTCATTGAGCTTTCCTTTTAAGCGTTGGCATTTGATTACATTTGCTTTAGATAAACTATGAAAGAGCTTCGCTACTTAAATAAGTATTTTTTAAAATACCGTACCAAACTTCTTTTGGGATTTTTAATTACCGTCATTGCAAGAATATTTTCCTTGGCAGCTCCAAGACTGATTGGAAATTCTCTTACTGCGGTTGAAAATTATTTACAATCCGAAAGCGGAGATCTCCCAGCAATTAAGCAAATCCTTTTGATTAATATACTGGTGATTGTAGGCACCACATTAGCCTCAGGATTCTTAACTTTTCTGATGAGACAAACTATCATAAATGTATCTCGTTATATCGAATTCGACCTTAAGAATGAGATCTTTTGGCACTATCAACGGTTGACTCAACGTTTTTACAAAAACAATAGAACAGGCGATTTAATGAATCGAATCAGTGAGGATGTGGGTAAAGTAAGAATGTATGTAGGTCCTGCATTTATGTACAGCACCAATACTATTGCCCTTTTTATTATTGTCATTTCTTACATGATTAGTATAGCTCCTGAATTAACCCTTTACACCGTTCTACCCCTTCCAATACTGTCGATTACAATTTATAAAATCAGTAGAATCATCAATCAAAAAAGTGCACTGGTTCAGGAGATGTTATCCAAAATGTCCTCCTATGCTCAAGAGAGTTTTAGTGGGATTGCAGTGATCAAATCTTATAACCTTCAAACACAGGCTTCCTCTGATTTTAATTCTCTGGCCACGGATAGTTACAGTAAGAATATGGATCTGGTGAAAGTACAAGCTTGGTTTTTCCCACTTATGATTCTACTCATAGGCTGTAGCAATCTCATTGTCATTTTTGTTGGTGGAAATCATTACATTAATGGTGCTATAGAAATTGGAGTATTGGCAGAATTTATCATTTATGTCAATATGCTTACTTGGCCAGTAGCTGTTGTAGGCTGGATCACAAATATAGTTCAGCAGGCAGAGGCTTCTCAAAAAAGAATCAATGCCTTTATTAAAGAACAACCCGAAATAAAGTCTGGTAAGGGCGTGACTCAAAAAGTTGAAGGAAATATAGAGTTTAAAAATGTTAGTCTTAGCTATCCCGAAACAGGTATCAAAGCACTTGACAATGTCAATTTAAGCATCCCCTCAGGAAGCACTCTAGGTATAATTGGAAATATTGGTTCAGGAAAATCAACCCTACTCGATACTATTTTGCGACTTTATGATCCTACGCAAGGGTCTGTATCCATAGATGGGTATGATTTAAAAGAGTATAAACTCACAAAACTCCGTGAAGCTATTGGATACGTCCCGCAAAATGCATTTTTGTTTTCCGAAAGCATAGAGGATAATATTCGTTTTGGAAACCCCAATGCCTCAAATGAAGCAATACAAGCGATTGCTAAAAAAGCAGTTGTACACAAAAATATCATCAAATTTAAAGACGGCTACAAGACTCTTTTAGGAGAACGTGGAGTTACATTATCTGGTGGACAAATACAAAGGGTTTCCATTGCTCGTGCGTTAATTAGTGATCCTCAAATACTTCTACTGGACGATTGTCTTTCAGCTGTAGATACAGATACAGAAGAAGAAATTTTAAAACACCTAAAATCAGTCACTAAAGACAAAACAACCCTGATTGTCAGTCATCGAATTTCGTCCTTAAAACACGCAGACCAGATCGTTGTTTTCGAAAATGGCAAAATAGTTCAACATGGCCAACACACTGATTTAATTGAGGCTGAGGGCTACTATAAAGAATTATTTGAAATTCAACAGGCCAACAGCTCTAAATAATTGGTAGTGTTTAATTTTTTTAATAAAATTGTCAAATAACACAAATATAGTTATTAGACAAAATGCGTGATTACGAAGATGACAATATAGAGGAGATTTATTCCAAAATTCTAAGAGCTGGAAGAAGAACCTATTTTTTTGACGTAAGGGAGACAAAAGCGAGTGATTATTATTTGACCATCACCGAGAGTAAAAAATTCACAAACGAGGACGGTTCCTATTACTACAAGAAGCACAAGATCTACCTTTATAAGGAAGATTTTGAAAACTTTACTTCCTACCTCCAAGAATCCATCTCGTTTATTTTTGAAAATCGTGGTCATGAAGTAATCAGTGAACGACACCAAAAGGATTACTCCCCAGACAATGTTAATTTTGAACAAGAGTAAATCAATTGTACACTGCGCCAAAAAATAGCAGATTTAATTTTTTATGTTGGTAATATTTTGAACCTTTAGGTATCAAAAAACAATTACTTTATGAAAAATTTATTTTCTCTGATTGCAATAATTGCATGCAATTCAATATTCGGTCAAGTTTCATTAGACTATTACCTAGAGGCAAACCATCCTTACGATCAAAGCATCCCAAAACCCAAAACACTATTGGGCTATGAGGTGGGAACTTGGCATGTTTCCCATGATAAATTAGTCAATTACATGCAACGCCTTGCTGAGAGTTCAGATCGAATTCAGATTGAAAATAGAGGAAGTACATATGAAGGCCGTCCCATTTTGCTTTTAACCATAACTAGTCCTGAGAATCACAGCCAAATGGATGAAATTAAAAAAAATCATCTAGCACTCTCAGAGTCAAGGGCTAATCAAATTTCTATTGAAGATCAACCCTTAATAGTTTATCAAGGGTTTTCGATTCATGGGAATGAGCCAAGTGGAGCGAACTCAGGCTTACTCCTTGCTTACCATCTTGCTGCAAGCAATGCTCCGGAGACACTAAAAATGCTCGATGAATTGATCATCTTATTTGACCCCAGCTTTAATCCGGATGGCTTACAGCGTTTTGCTTATTGGGCAAATACCAATAAAAATCAAAACCTTACAACTGATCCAAATGACAGAGAATACAATGAGGTTTGGCCGCGAGCTAGGACGAATCACTATTGGTTTGACTTAAACCGCGACTGGCTACCCACCCAGTTGCCAGAATCTCAAGCAAGAATTAAGACATTTACTGATTGGCTTCCAAACATCCTTACTGACCATCACGAAATGGGAACCAATTCCAGTTTCTTTTTCCAGCCTGGTATCCCTTCAAGAGTCAATCCTTTAACCCCTGACATGAATCAGAAGTTGACACAAAAGATAGGTGCATTCCACGTTGAAGCCTTTAACAAATTGGGGTCTCTATATTATTCTGAAGAAGATTACGATGATTTTTACTATGGAAAAGGGTCAACCTATCCCGATGTAAATGGAAGTATTGGTATTTTGTTTGAACAAGCCAGCTCAAGAGGCCATTTACAAGAAAGTGACAATGGACTTCTCAGCTTTCCCTTTACGATTCGGAATCAGCTGACTGCAGGATTTTCTACCCTAAAGGCTGCGACATCACTGCGTTTAGAACTTTTAAGTTATTTTAAAAATTTCTACGCTGATATGAGAAATAAGGCTTCTAAAAGCAAACAAAAAGCAATCGTATTTAGCAGTGGTAAAGACCCTGCTAAAAGCTATCATTTTGCAAAAATGTTAGAACGCCATAAAATTAAAGTTCACAAGTTGAATGGAAATCTAAGTCGAAATGGAAATCAGTACACCTCAGAAGATAGTTATGTCATTCCCTTAGAACAAAAAAAACATCAGTTGATCCAAGCAATGTTTACAAAGCAATCCACTTTTAGGGACAGTCTCTTTTATGATATTTCTGCATGGACCTTTCCTTATGCCTTTAACCTTAACCACAGCATAGAAAGCAATTCTTCGTTAATAGGAACACAATTTGATGAAATTACTCCTCCAAAAGGAAAGGTAACTTCCAAAGCAACTTATGCCTATTTGTTTGAAGCTCACAATTACTACATACCAAAATTGCTGAACCATTTGCAGCAAAATAATGTTCGAGTGAAAGTTGGACTAACACCTTTTACACTAAACTGTAAGCGATATGACTATTGAACTTATATGATTCC
>CAZOWC010000038.1:0-9287 GCA_964583375.1 uncultured Flavobacteriaceae bacterium | reverse complement strand
AGGCGCGATGACCGGGCTACGCTACACCCCGAAAAGTGTGCGCAAATATAACATTAAAAAAAGTTAATGCAAATAGGAAATTAGCTTTCTTATAACTTTATTTAATTTTAAGTTGAATTCCATCTTTGCTTACTTTAAGATGCGGTTTTTCATCGCCCTCAGTGTCTTGATAATGGAGTTATAATTCGGACTTTGCCTGAGGACAATTTAAGCACTCTAGCTCATCAGTTACCATTTTCCATTGGTAACCCACAGTTTTTGAACTGCTGTAATTTTGATCATTTTTTACACGATAATTTAAAATACTTTTTAGGTTGTTGTTTAATGATAGCACCTGACACCAAACTTAAATCTAAAATAAGTTCAACTTTTATATTTTTTAACTTTTTTACAACACTTTTAACTTTAATTTCTTTTTAGTTTCGAGTGTATTTAAATAAATCAATTATGTCTCGAGATTTGATGTTTTGTAGGGCAATTCTTAAAAAGGTGAGTTTTGACCCTGAATTATTTAAGAAAGAACTGTTAAAGGCACATCGATTGTTAAGTTCTAAAGATCAACACAAATTAAGTGTTTGGGTTAAGGAATACGTCCAAAACTGTAAGTCTTTAAGATTGGTAGTGTTTTCAAATTCTTAAGGGCTTATTTTGGGGTGATTACTTTGATGTTTTCAAACTGAATAGCACCCCTTAGGACACCTTCAATCGTATCTGAAAGAGCTTCAATAATTGGAATTTTTAAAAGGTTTTTACTGTAAATCATGCTGATTTCTCTTGCTGGTTCGGGACTTTCAAAATATCTAAGGTTTTTTTTGTCCTTTTCGGATAAACTTCTGGTTTGTAAATAGGGAAGTAGTGTCATTCCCATACCCTCATTGGCTAGTCTTATTAAGGTTTCAAAGCTCCCGCTTTTGAAGTCAAATGATTTTGATTTTCTTGTTGTTTGACACAGGTTTAAGACATGTTCTCTAAAACAGTGACCATCTTCGAGTAATAGTATATCTATTTTTTCCAGATCTTCAACCTCTAACTTCTTCATTGAAGAAAGAGGGTGAGATTTCGGTGTATATCCCACAAAAGGCTCATAGTAGAGGGGTTTCTCTATGAGTTGTGGATGGTCAAGAGGAGTGGCTGCTATGCCCGCATCAAGTTTTCCTGCACTCAATTCATCTACAATTGATGCTGTATTGAGTTCTTCGATTTTTAAATTGACTTTGGGAAATTTTTTAATGAAAGAATTGAGGAACAAGGGAAGTAGTGTTGGCATGACAGTAGGAATAATACCAATCCTAAAACTACCTTCAACGACACCTCGCTCAGTAGCAACTACATCACTCATGCGTTTAGCTTCTTCGAGTATAACCTTTGCTTGAGCGATAATTTTTTTCCCTACTGCGGTAAGTGTTATTGGCTTTGCTTTTCTATTAAATAACTCAATATCAAGTTCTTCTTCTAGCTTTTGAACTTGCATGCTTAATGTAGGCTGGGTCACAAAACACTTTTCTGCAGCTTGGGTAAAATTGCCTTCCTCGGCAACTGCTAGAGTATATTTCAATTGAGTGAGTGTCATTTCCTATTGTTTTTTTAAATTTAATAAGAAAAATCTATTTAAGCAAGTTTTTAGTCGAAAAGTAAGAACTCTAGGTCAGCTAGTATTTGAAATACTTATTCAATTATCGAAACTTCCATGTGAATGTTAGTAAGTGGAGCTTCACGATTGTCCACTTTTTGTTTGTTTATTTGATCAACCACGTCCATTCCTTTAATAACTTTTCCAAAAGCAGTATAAGAACCGTCTAGGTGGTAGGCTCCAGGACTTTGTTTGACAATAAAAAACTCATATGGAGAAGCCAATTTATGCGGATTTTCTATCTCACTGCTTGGCATAGAAATTACACCGCGGTGATGTTTATTGCCTTTTCTAGTATCAGGAGGTAAGAGGTATTTTCCAATTTTACTCCTTTTTTTCGCTGTCTCTCTTCGGTCTGAATTCCCTCCTTGAATAATAAAACTAGGAACTACTCTATGAAATGTACTTCCATTGAAATATTCTTTTTTTGTTAGGTAAATAAAATTTGCTCTGTGATACGGAGTGTTTTGATAGAGTTGAATATCAATATCACCAAAACGAGTTGAGATACGGACTTTGTCTTCTAAATTTGCTTTTTGATACTCAAAAAAGAAAGGAATCGCATTTTGGTCATTCAGTAGCAGTGTTGATTTTTCTTCCTTTACTTCTGCATCCTTTTTTGAAGCGCTGTCTTTTTCTAGCTCCATTTGTTTTGTATCAACTTCAGTTTTAGAAGTCTTTTTTTTTGTGTTAGCACATTGATTAAATAGAATTAATACACCTAAAATCAGAATTGCTAATTTTGTACTTGACATGGACTATCAGAAATTTTCAGATTGTTTTTCAAATATAAAAGTTTTCGACCTTTCGAGAAAATCGATACAAAATCAATTGGCCCCTACCCATCGTAAAAAGTTTATCAACCAAAATCCAAAGTCTTATAAAGGAGCTAAAAAGGCTGGAGTTTTACTTTTTTGCTATCCAAAAAAAGGGAGTATGCACCTTTCATTAATTAAAAGAACTAATTACAAAGGGGTTCATTCAGGTCAAATTGGTTTTCCAGGAGGCAAACAAGAAAAAGTTGATAATTCCCTTTGGAATACAGCATTGCGAGAGTGCAATGAAGAATTAGGTACTAATTTAATTTCTACTGATCCTTTGATGAGTCTATCTCCAATTTATATTCCTCCTAGTAATTTTATTGTAAATCCTTATGTTGTTTCATCAATTAACTATCCGGTATTCAATCCTGATCAGCGCGAAGTATCACAACACCTGCAACTTCCGTTGAATGAATTGATTGATTTTGAAATCGTAGAGCGTAAATTAAAGCATGGATTAAATGCAGGTATGACAGTTCCCTGTTTTGTTTTTGATGGGCATCTCATCTGGGGAGCTACTGCAATGATATTATTCGAATTTAAGATTTTTTTAGAAAGTCGCATCTAGATAATATCCTATATTTGAAGAATATCTTTTAAAATTTATATGTTTAAAAAGAATCCCTTTGGACATTATCTTATCCTAAAAAAATGGCTGATTCGCTATCTGGGATTTATGACTCACAGAAGGTACCGCGGTTTCAATCAGTTAAATATTGAGGGTTCAGAAATAATTAAAAATCTACCTGAAAAAAATATATTGTTTATCTCAAATCACCAAACTTATTTTGCTGATGTGGTAGCGATGTTTCATGTTTTTAACGCCAGTTTAAGCGGGAGAATTGACAGTATAAAAAACGTTGGTTATTTGTGGAACCCCAAACTAAATATGTATTACGTCGCAGCTAAAGAGACTATGCGCGCTGGCTTACTTCCCAGAATTATGGCTTATGCAGGTTCGGTCTCGATTGAAAGAACATGGAGGGAAAACGGACAGGAAATTAATCGTCAGGTTAAAATGAGTGACATTACTAATATTGGTGCCGCTTTAGATGACGGTTGGGTGATTACATTTCCACAGGGAACTACTAAGCCATTCAAGCCTGTTCGAAAAGGAACAGCATTCATTATCAAAAAATATAAACCTGTAGTCATCCCCATTGTTATAGATGGTTTTAGGCGTTCATTTGACAAAAAAGGTTTAATGATTAAAAAAAAGGGAATTCTTCAATCCTTGATTATTAAAGAACCGCTAAAAATTGACTATGATAACGACTCGGTTGAAAGTATACTGGAACAGATACAATATGCTATAGAACAGCACCCCTCTTTCCTTAAAGTCATTTCAAAAGAAGAATTGGAAGCTCAAGAAAAGCTAAACCAATTGAGAAAATGGGAAGTCCCTGATCAATAAATGATCCCTGCACAGCTTACTCTTGCACCTGCAGCCCCAGATGGTTGGGAAACTAAATCGTCCTTCCCTTGGTGAACAATTACTGCCTTACCCATTAAATTTTTTACTGGATCGTCGCAATCCAAACACCAAAGGTCAGTTGAAAACACAACTTTACCATTACCTGAAGCATCAGCATTAAAGTTTCCTATATCTCCTCTGTGAAATCCAGTTTCAGACCCCCATGCACCGTGATCTTCAAAAGTAGGGTTCCAATGACCACCACTTGATTTACCGTCATCTGAAGAACAGTCTGCTTTTTGATGGATGTGAATGGCATGTACGCCTTGACTTAAGCCGCTAATATTTGCTTCAAATGTGACTTTTCCATCCTCTTCAGTCAATGTAACATCTCCTTGGGTAGTACTTGCGCTTTTAGGGTCCAGTTGAAATTGAACTTTTTTAACTGTTTTACGAATAATTTGAGCTTCTTTATTCTTTTTTGGGGTATTTTGGCAGCCAGTTGCAAATAAAAGAAAAAAGCCTGCGGTAAATAGGATTCTTTTCATTGTGAAATTTTGTTAATGCAAAAGTAATTATTCTTTTTTTAAAAATAAAAGGGAAAAAATTATTGACTGTTGATCAACGAAATTTAATTTGTTCAACAATGCTTACCTTTACAATAAAAATATTGAAAAAGAGCACTACACTTCTTTTGGGCTTTCTATTATTTATTTCTTGTAAACCGATGTATCAGACAATTGATTTTAACGTCAATACTGCTCCACCCACACCAGATTACAGTTTGGATAAAAACTGGGCAGTATTGCCTCATCAAGTTCCCTCTCCACTTCAAGACTTTATGGATGAAAGCAATACAAAAAAAGCAGATGTGTTTTTTATTTACCCCACTTTGTTTACAGATAAAAAAAACAGTAGTTGGAATGCAGATTATACTAATGAGAATATACGCAATGAGGTTGTAGAAAAATCTGCTGCACTGCAAGCGTCAGCTTGGTGTAAGGCGGCGAATTTGTATATGCCTTTTTACAGGCAGGCACATTATCGTATTTTTATAGAGCCCTACGCAACTCAAGGACAAGCCGCTGGTCTATTGGCTTACCAAGACGTTAAAAGGGCATTTGAATACTACTTAAGGCACTTCAATAAACGAAAACCAATCATTATTGCTTCACACAGCCAGGGGTCGTTACATGCAAAAAAACTTATTCAAGAATTTTTTGACAACAAACCCCTACAGAGTAAATTAATCGCAGCTTATTTGGTAGGTGTTAAAATTAAAAACTCGATGTTTAAAAAAATTAAGGAGCTTAAAACTCCTGACGCTACTGGAGGTTTTGTAAGTTGGAATACCTACAAAAAAAACAAACTCCCTAAGCGATATGAACAGTGGTATAAAGGCGGGGTAACAACAAATCCAATAACATGGAATAAAGAAAAACAATCAGATGAGGCGCAACACCTAGGGGTTTTAAATTCCGATAAGAAAATATATCCTCAAAGCCTTAGTGTTAATGTTATAGATGGTATGCTATGGTCCAGTGTTCCTAAAATTCCTAATCGCTTTTTATTGTCGTTTGTAAAAAACTATCACTTTGCAGACATCAATCTCTTTTGGGCAGATATCGAACAAAATGCTGTCTTGAGAACAAAAACTTGGTTTAAACAAAATTCACTTTAATGCTCAGCAACCTTTTAAATGACTCAAAAAAGCAACTGGCAAGTGCATTAAAGAACAAAAAGCATCCATTTCGTTATTTTACAATGACCACGATTGGTGAGGATGGTAGTCCCCATTCTAGAACGGTGGTTTTAAGAGGTTTTAATCCAGAAAAATTTACACTTACTATTTATACCGATAGCCGCTCAAATAAGGTTAAAGAACTTTTAAATGACCCTAGAGCAGAATTTCTTTTTTATGATTCCAATCAATTGCTCCAATTGGTAATCAAGGTAAATTTATTTGACAGTAAAACTTCACAGAAAAATTTTACTGAATTACCTGATCCAATGAAAAAGGACTACAGCAGTTCTCTGGAACCTGGAGCACCAATAGGGGGACCAGATCAAGTTGAATACAATTATGACAAAGGCCATTTTACAGCCCTTACATTTGAAGCGCTTCAATTTGATTATTTAAAACTTAAACGTCCAAATCATTTACGCGCTAGATTTTTGGCTAAAGAAAATTGGCAAGGAGTTTTTTTAACACCTTAAGGACAACGCTTTTAGTTTTTTTGTACATTTCGGTTTCAAACAAAAAAAAAGTAAATATGTCATCAAAAAAAGCTTCCCAAAAGCAAATCAAGCGAAGAGATTTCGTTAAAAATTCAATCGCCGCATCTAGTATTTTTATAGTTCCTCGTCATGTGTTAGGAGGGGTAGGTTTTACCTCACCAAGTGATCAACTTGGTCTTGCTGCGATAGGTGCTGGTGGAAAAGGATCAAGCGATATAAGAAACGCTTCTGTAAATGGAAGAGAGCGAGTCTTAGCCTTGTGTGATGTAGACTCTTCTGGTGGAAATGGAATTTCTAGATCGACAAAAAAGTTTGTCGATGCGAAGCTTTACGACAATTTCAAAAAAATGTTGGATAAACAGAAAAACATAGATGCTGTTACTATATCAACACCTGATCACACCCATGCTGCAGCTGCAGTATACGCTATTGAGCGGGGAATACATGTATATGTTCAAAAGCCGTTGACACACAACATTTACGAAGCTCGTCTGTTGACAGAAATGGCTAGAGATAAAAAAATTGTGAGTCAGATGGGAAATCAAGGGGCTTCAAACCCTGATCAATTGCAAATTCAAAAGTGGATTGAGGATGACCGCATAGGTAAAATTTCAAAGGTTGAAGTTTGGACCGATCGACCTGTGTGGCCACAAGGAGGAAAAATGCCCACCCCTGACGCAAGTGCTAAGCCTGATTCGTTTAATTGGGATCAGTGGCTTGGACCTGCTCAGCTGTCTGATTATATTCCAGAGATGCACCCCTTCAATTGGAGAGGGTGGTGGAATTTCGGAACCGGTTCTTTAGGTGATATGGGATGTCACCTAATTGATATACCTTTTAAGGCATTGGGACTCAAGTATCCAACTGATGTAGAATGCAGCGTTGGAAGTGTTTATGAAAAGATGTGGACTGCAAATTACTTTCCAGAAGGGTGTCCTCCTTCTTCGGTAGTCTCTTTACATTTTGAGGCTACAGCGAAAAATGATACTCCCTTACAAATGACTTGGTCCGATGGAGGAATTAAGCCTTTTCACCCAGAACTACTCCCTGCAGATGTACCCATAGAAGCAAATGGAGTACTTATGATTGGTGAGAAAGGAGTCATTACTTGCGATGCTTATGGATCAGATCCTAAAATGTATCTCAAGGGTGAACCTGTTATCATACATGAAAAAGTCAAAGTTAATGAGCCTGAGTTTGGACATCAACGCCAATGGGTAGATGCATGTAAAGCTGGGTTTAATAGTACAGAACACAAATCATTGACTTCTTCATTTGATTATTCTGGACCACTTACGGAAACAGTATTGATGGGGAATATTGCTATTAGAAGTTATATGTTGAAAGAGGGTACTGATAGAAGATCACAGTTTGTGGGTAGAAAAAAGTTATTATGGGATGGAGATGCAATGAAAATAAAAAATCTTGAAGTAGCAAACCAATTTGTTGGTAGAGACTACAGAAAAGGTTGGGAATTAACATAAAATAAAGTTTTTTGAAGATACTTATTACTGGAGGATTGGGATACATTGGTTCTCATGTTGCTACCGTGCTATTACAAAATGGGATGGATGTAATCATTGTAGACAGTCTTGAAAATTCCAGAATTCAAGTTTTAGAGGGAATTCAATCCATTACGGGTAAATCACCAGTGTTCAGAAAAATGGATGTAAGTGATGCATCTGAAATCAATCAATTGTTTGACGATTTTTTAGATTGTGCAGGTATTATTCATTTTGCTGCTTATAAATCTGTAGGTGAAAGTGTGTCTGAACCGCTGCGTTATTACAATAATAATTTAGGTGGATTACATCAGCTTTTGAAGCACGCTACTACAAAAGCGATCCCTCTAATATTTAGCTCTTCATGTACAGTATACGGACAGTCTGAAACATTGCCAATTCGAGAAGATGAGCCACTAAAGGAAGCAACTTCACCTTACGGAAGTACGAAGCGATTTGGAGAGCGAATCATCGAAGATTGTTGTAAAGCCTATCCTGAATTCAATGCCATTCTACTCCGCTATTTTAATCCTATTGGTGCACATTCTTCTGCTAAAATCGGGGAGTATCCCACAGGAATCCCGCAGAATTTAGTTCCTTATCTTACTCAAACAGTTCGAGGGATTCGTCCAATACTAAAAGTATTTGGTTCAAAATACGATACTGCGGATGGAACATGCATTCGTGATTTTATTCATGTAGTAGATCTAGCAGAAGCACATGTAGAGAGTTTAAGTTACCTGCTTAAAAAGCAAAATTCGGAAGCCTGTGAAGTTTACAATGTTGGTACTGGAAATGGGGTAAGTGTTTTGGAACTTATTCAAGCGTTTGAAAATGCCACTGGAAAAAAAGTACCTTACGAACTTGCAGATCCAAGGCCAGGTGATACTATTGCAGCCTATGCAGATGCCAGTAAAATTGAGCAAAACATAGGATGGAAAGCCCGTTATTCGCTGAAAGAAGCCCTAGTTAGTGCATGGGAATGGGAAAAGAGCTTGAGTTAGAGCTAGAGATTGAATAATTTTATTTAAATTGAAATTTATAGACTCTAAAAATGAAATCAAAAGACAACATTAACAGAAGGAATGCAATCAAAACCATGGCTTTGGGTTCTGGAGCTCTAGCCATGCCGAAAGTCAATTTAATGGAAGATAAAGAAGCACTTGCTCCTTTAAAAGGAAATATCAACCACTCTGTGTGTCAGTGGTGTTTTAGTAATATTCCTTTAGACACTTTGGCTCAAGAGGCTCAAAAAATGGGCTTGGTTGGGATTGATTTAATTGGTGCGGAAGGTTGGGATACTCTCAAAAAATACAATTTAACTTCCACCATGTGTTATGGCGATTTGGAAGGAAAATCAACTAGAAATTTAAGCAATGGTTGGTGTGATCCTCAATTTCATGAAGACTTGATCATGCATTATAAGCGCTTTATTCCTATGGTTGCTGAGGCAGGATGGACTAATCTGATTTGCTTTAGTGGAAATAGGAGGGGGATAGACGACCAAATAGGTTTACAAAATTGCGTAAAAGGCTTAAAAGAAATTATTCCATTGGCTGAAGAGTACGGGGTTGTATTGCATATGGAGTTATTAAATTCTAAGGTAGATCATGCAGATTATATGTGTGACAACTCACCATGGGGAGTGCTACTTTGCGAAGCTCTTAACTCTGACAATTTTA
>CAZOWC010000037.1:0-9501 GCA_964583375.1 uncultured Flavobacteriaceae bacterium | reverse complement strand
CGGGCCAAAGGCTGTAAGTGTTAATGACGCTATACCGCGATTTCCAAAAACTAAAGTGGGTTTTGCTGAAGAATGAACAGGACCGTCTAAGATTAGAAGTAAGTCTGCTGTTAACTGATCTTTAAATTTCTTTACAGCCTCTGGCAAACCTGGAGAACTTTGTTCTTCTTCGAAATCTAAGATTAATTTAATATTGTATGCAGTCGATTTACCCTCTTTTTTTAGATAATTTAAGGCCGTTAAAAGCATTACAAAAGGGCCCTTGTCATCTGCACTCGAACGCGCAAAGATTCGATAATCATCAATTTCTTGGCCCTTTAAGTTATCCCAACTAATTGGGTTAAATTCTTTACCATTTTTCGATTTTAAAACTGCTGTGTAAGGATCTTTTTGATTCCATTTTGTTCCATCTACTGCTTGACCATCTAAATGCATATAAAAAGCTAGGGTGGGCTTTGATTTCTTAGCCTTCAAATTTGCTAACAAAAGGGGTAATGCTGACGTTTCTAGGGTATTGACCTCAAAACCTAAAGCCTCTAATTCTGATTTAGCCCAAGAAATATTGACCTTAATATCATCTGGTTTCGCGGCATCATTAGGCAATGCCAAAAAAGATTTAAACTTTTCTATGCTTTCAAGGCCTATTTCACGAGCAGTGGATTCAAATTTGCGCTGAGCATTTAAATTTGAAAAAAACATTATTAAAACTAAAGCAACGTTAAAAAATGATTTCATATTAGAAAATTGAATTTATGTGAAAATAAAACATATAGCATTTAACTTGATCTTTTTCAAAGAAAAACTTATTCGGAAAGGTTTTTTCTCAAAAAACGAAGCCCATTTTTATTAAAAATATTTTCAACGTCTTGAACAACATATCCTCTCTGATTGAGAATGTTATCCAGCTTTTGAAGGTCAGTTATAGTGTCTAAGTCGAAGGGGCATTGCTCTTTTCCAAATCCACCATCAAGATCAGAACCCAGCATAACATGCTCTGAATTACCGGCCAACTGACAAATATGGTCAATATGATTGACAATGGTCTCCAAAGTCAACCCACTTTTGTAAGGATCTGTAATTCCACGCTTCCAATTTGGAAGCATCATCCAAGCATCAAAAGCCATTCCAATGACAGCATCTCGTTCTAGCAAGGCTTTAATTTGATCATCGTTAAACTGACGCTCATCAGGCACCCATTTTCTTACATTGCTGTGGCTTGCCCATATTGGACCATCATAAACTTCTAAGGTCTCCCAAAAACTCTGATCACATAAATGAGTGGCATCTAAAATCAGTTTTAATTCTGAGATTTCCTTTAGTAAGGATTTCCCTTTTAGGCCTATACCCCCAGTTGAATCGGTTCCAAAAGCATAAGTCCCAGGTCCGTAATGTGCAGGTCCGATTGCACGTAGTCCCTCTCTATACATTTGGTGCAAATAATCCATATTGACTATAGAGTCTGCACCCTCAAGTGTTAAAATATATCCAATAGGTGTTTCTTTAGGATTTTGTTCCCATTGGGTAAGGTGCTTATCCAACTGCTCTTTAGTCTGTATCTGATATAATTGGTTGTCTAGCTCCATCGCACGGTACCAGGCAAGCTGCCCTTGGGTTTGTGCCCATGCTTGCTCTGGAGAATTCCATCCAGGCAGTTTATTGTTAGGCTTAACGTAGCGGGCAATTAATGTTGCCATACATAAGCCTATATTCCCCTTTCGCATTGCTGGAAAGGAGACCACTCCTTTTTCACGATCGGGTAAATCAACCATCCCTGACTCTAAAACACGGATCTCAGAAACCTCCATTCGGAAATCCCTATTCCATTCTAGAGCATTCATAGATAGGTCTAAATGGGCATCAAAGATAAACTTCATTGGTTTAATTCAATTTGATAATCACGAGCCTGCACGTCCCAATAGCCTGTGTGTGCTCCATTTTCTACAGTATAAGCTCTGTTGTATTTTGCTACAGTGGGACAAATATGATAAGGCAAAGCATAAAACAGATCTCCAACTTTAAAATTGTTCTCTTTTTTAAACTCTACAATTAAATGCTCTTCACTTTGCCCTTTGTGAACAGCATTCTCCATCCCAATAATTTCAACTCTGGGCAGGGGCATTTCTGAAGCTACAGCTTTATGTCCCAAATCAAAACAATAGATATTATCATTAGGCTTACTAATCAAACGAGTGATTAAAACAGCTGCATTGAGAAAAGGCGACTCTTCCCAAATCTTTTTATATCCTAAATCCCATAATAAAGTTGTCCCTGGACTTAATAATGTACTTTTCCGTAATGCATGAGGATAAAAACTTGGAGAACCTCCTGTAATTATGTTGGGAACACTACCTCCTTTTGACTTAATGCGGCTGATCAACGCTTGAACTGGCTTAAAATCCTTATCACACTTTGCAATTCTCTCTTTTAAATCCAAAGGACGAATATGACCATCATAAATGTGAAATCCTTGAATTACTATATTTTGGTCTTTAATTATAGCACGGTAGAGTTGGTCAGCCCTTTCAGGAAGTATGCCAGTTCGATTCATCCCATTGTTCAAATCAATCCATAAATTGATCTTTACAGCCTGCTGCTTTGCTAGGTTAGAAAAAATTTTCAAAGAATCTAAATTATCTATCAAACTTGAGAATGCTATTTCAGGATTTGCTTTTTGCCAATGAATAAATTGTTGCATCTTTTCTTTGGTAGGCTGATGCGCAAGAAGAATCTTACTTACCCCACAACTAATCAACAATTGCATTTCAGCAAGAGTTGCACATTTGAACTGAGTGATTCCTGCATCCATTTGAAGTTTGATGACAGCTGCCATTTTATGGGTCTTAATATGGGGAATCAAGCGTTCAGTTCCTCCGGCTAATTTAAGCATAGCCTTTATATTGTGTCGAACCCTTTTAGGATATACGAGCAAGCCAGGGGTCAATAACTTTTCTTCATTCTGAACTTTAAGCTCGTTTAACATAAATATGATTTGAGATTATTTTTCCAATAAAAAATGAGCTTCAATTTCAACTGCAATATTTTGAGGAAGGGACATGCCTACTGCACTGCGAACACCGATTCCATGTTCTTCACCAAACACTTCGGCCATCAATTCACTAAATCCATTGACTACATAGGGATGTTCTTCAAACTCGGGAGTGGCATTAACCATTCCTAAAACCTTGATAACCCGCTTGATACGAAGTCCTGATTCCATATGAGTCACTAGAGTAGAAAGCATGGTTAACCCAACTTGTCGTGCAGCATTTTTACCTTGATCTCGATTAAGAGTACCCCCTACTTTTCCTGTTATAAGGCCTTTGTCATTCAATATGGGTCCTTGACCGGAAACATAAAGGTAGTCCCCAACGACTAAAAGGGGTCGGTACACCCCCAAAGGCTTGGGTGCAGGGGGTAATATTAAACCCAATGATTCTATTCTTTCTTTTAATAAATTACTCATTTGCTATATAAATTGATTTAATATCAAAACACCCAATAAACCAATGATACCTATTGAAGTTTCCATAACGGTCCATGAAGATAGGGTCTCTTTGACATTTAAATTAAAGTATTCTTTAAAAAGCCAAAATCCACTGTCATTCACATGGGAAAGCATCAGACTTCCTGAACCAATTGATAAAACCATCAATTCTGGACTTACTCCAGTAGATTGAACTAAGGGCAATACAATTCCAGCAGTTGTCAATCCAGCAACTGTTGCAGAACCAACTGAAAAACGGATAAGTGTAGCAATTAACCAGCCAATTACTAATGGTGACATGGAGGTAATTTGAAGTAGATTTCCAATATACTCACTCACACCGCTGTCGATTAAAATTTGTTTTAATGAACCTGCACCTGCAATAATTAAAAGTACCATGGTAATACCCGATACAGCTGCACCGTATATTTTCATTACTCCATCCATATTTAAACCGCGTGCAATGCCCAATGTGTATGTTCCAGCTAATACGGTAAGCAATAATGCAATCACTGGATTCCCAATAAACTTGATTATAGAAAGCCACATTCCTTCAATCGGGAAGAAATTCACAATCAAAGTTGATACAGCAATTAAGATAACAGGTAATAATGCAGTTAAAATACTATTTGAAAAGCTAGGGAGTTCTTCTTCAGAAAATACCTTAGTGGTCATGAATTCTTTTAAAGGTTTGGCTTCCACTTTGGGAATAAAACGAGTTAAAATGGGACCTGAAATTAAAATGGCTGGGATAGCAACTATCAAACCGTAGAGTAACGTTTTTCCCATATCTGCCTCAAACATTACAGATAGTGCTGTTGGTGCAGGGTGAGGAGGAAGAAATCCGTGAGTAACTGATAAAGCAGCTAACATGGGTAGTGCAATTGAAATTAAAGAGAATCCGGTTGCTGCTGCTACTGTAAAAACCAAAGGTACTAAAATGACAAAACCTACAGAATAAAACATAGTTACCCCAACGATAAACCCGGTTAGCATCACTGCCATTCTAGTGTTTTTAAGGCCAAAAAGCTTAATCAGACCATTGGTTATCTTTTGAGCTGCACCGCTCTCTGCGACAAGTTTACCCAACATGGCTCCCAACCCTAATATCATTACTAAAAAACCTAAGGTATTGCCTATCCCCTTTTCAATAGAATCAACGATAGCATTGAGCTCCATTCCCTGTCCCATACCGATGGCCAGTCCCACAAGTATAAATGCGATAAAAGCATTGAGTCGAACAACTAAAATTAAAAGGAATAAAAGGAGGATCCCAAGGGTGATTACGACTAATGGCATAAGTAAAAATAGAAAAGTTAATCGGATTTATGTCTATGGACAATGTTCATATTTTGTTCAATTCGATTAACCATTGATGGAACCCATGGTGATGTATATAATCAATGTGACCAAGCACAGAAAAATAGAAAAAGGCTTGGTGTATTTCCATTGTTCCATTTTAACTAATTTTAAATCACTGATATTAAATTCATTTTTATTGGGATAGAAGTAAGATATCAGATACATCACCGCCAAATTCAAAATAAATTCTATTCCCCAAATATGAACAAAATGTATTCCAGTATCAAAAACAAAACTAGCGAGTAAGTAAAAGATCAAGCCAACAAACAATGCCACCTTGGCTGCTAAAGCAGAAATGTTTTTAGTGAAAAACCCTACCAGCATGATTGAGGCTATTGGAATAAAAAAAATTCCGTTCAATTGCTGCAATAACTGGTACAAGCCATCTGGAGCTTTAGCTACAAAGGGAGCTACAGCTATTGCAAAAATAGCGAGTACTGAAGATGTTAACTTTCCTATAAAAACCAGTTTCTTATCCGAAGCTTGTGGATTAAAATGTCTTTTGTATAAGTCCAAACTAAAAATAGTCGCTGAACTGTTAAGCACACTGTTAAAAGTACTGAGAACCGCACCCATGACAATGGCAGCAAAAATTCCAACAAAGCTTGCGGGTAGAACTTTCTTAATTATTTCAGGATATACCATATCCTGGCTATCATAAAGTGAATCTCCGAAATAATAAAAGCCAATAACACCTGGCAAAATAATGACTAATGGGATGAAAATTTTAAGCATACCAGTAAATAACAATCCCTTTTGAGCCTCTTTAAGGTTTTTTGCTCCTAAAGCCCTTTGAATAATTGTCTGATTCATAGACCAAAAATACAACTGATTGACAATCAGTCCCGTAAACAACACTTCAAAAGGAAGCACAGAATCTTTTGCCCCTATAACATTAAATTTTTGAGGTGAATGATTAAAAACCCTCGTCAAACCATCAATAGGATTACCCTCACCGATACTTAATAAAGCCAAAAATGGAATGGCTAACCCTCCAATTAAAAGTCCATACCCGTTGATGGTGTCTGATACAGCAACTGCTTTCAAACCTCCAAGAATAGCATAAAGTGATCCTATCAATCCAACCACGGATACGGTAATCAACAAGGCTATTTCTTTAGGAACATCAAGTACTTCGGTTATGTTAAAGATACTTTCTAGATTAATTGCACCAGTGTAAAGCACTATAGGCAATAAGGTAACCACAAAAGAAATCATTAAGAAAAAAGCAACGTAAGACCTCAACATACCATCAAATCTGTTTTCCAAATACTGTGGAATGGTCGTCAACCCCATTTTTAAGTATTTTGGAATAAAATAGACTGCTGCTGCAATTAGTGCTAAGGCTGAAGTAACCTCCCACCCGATGACAATAAAACCATTTTTATAAGAAGAACCGTTCATCCCAATTAAATGTTCCGTTGAAATATTCGTCAACAACATAGATCCAGCAATAACAATCCCTGTCAAGCTTCTTCCTCCCAAAAAATAGCCCTCTTCCGAGCCCAACTTTTCTTTTCTCAGCCTAAACCATGCATAAACTGCAACAAATAAAGTATACGCTAGAAAAGTGGTAAATGTAAACATGAGTTAAATGATTTCTGAAAGTAAAACAACGCGATTCTCCTCACTTGATTTCTTTGCAGCTAAACTAATCGCTAAAGACTGAAGACCATCTTGAAAACTTAATTGAGGATCTTCTTTATTTACCAAAGACTGAATAAATGAATCCAATATATTGAGGTAGGATTCTTTATAGCGCTCAATAAAAAAACCTACAGGCTTGGGATGATGAACCCCTTGCTCATCTGAAAAAGAAACGTTATTATCAGCTTTGTTAGCTGATGACAGCATTCCGTGCTCACCAAAAACCTCTACCCGCTGATCGTATCCATAAGTACTGTTCCTACTGTTTTCGATCGTTGCAAACCCTTTATTTTTAAATTTCAGTATGGTAACCGCCGTATCGATATCACCAACCGACTCTAGTGGCAAATCGCCAAAAACACTAGCTGTACTATATACTTCTGTAACCTCACTTCGCATCAAGTGTCTGGCTAGGTCAAAATCATGTATAGCCATATCCAAAAAAAGACCTCCTGAAGTTTTAATAAATTCCATTGGAGGAGGCCCAGGATCTCTACTGATCAACTTAATTGATTGGGTTTGCCCAAGTTTATTTTTATTCAATTCTTTTTTTATGCTTAAAATATTTGGATCGTATCTACGGTTAAAGCCAACCATAAACTTAACTGAAGTCTGATTCAATTGCTTTTGAAGTAGTTGTAAATTTTGAATGGATAAATCAATAGGTTTTTCACAAAAAATGTGCTTTTGGGATGAAATAGCAAGCTTGAGGTGATCAAAATGAAATGCAGTAGGCGATGCAAGAACAACAGCGTCCATTTTTACCTTGGCCAACATTTGTTCTAATGAAGTAAAACGATTTGAAACACCAAATTTTTCTGCATAAGCAAGGCTTTTCTGACTTCCGCTGCATGCAGCCACTACCTCGGCATTGGGTATAAAGTGCTGAATGTTTGTCAAATGAACTCGCCCTATTCTCCCTAACCCTATTATACCTATTTTAATCATCTACCCTCAATTAAAACTGAAGTTGTTTAGGCAGGTATTTGGCAATTAAATCTTCGTAATATGGTCTTAAGGCTTTAGCATCAGGTGGGACAGGGATCTTGGAGTACAAATCGTAGGGATTGAATTTTTTTACCCATTCAAAATTTTTGTGATCTTCCTCATTCATCAAATGAGAATAGGCTTCTTCACGGTGCTGGGCATAGAAGGAATGGTATCGAATGATGTAAAGTGCAGGTTTAGGTAAATAATCCTTCATCACGTGATAAAGGTATTCATCGTGTCCCCAACTCATTTTAACATTCTCCAAGCCACATTTTTCAGAATATACTCCAAACTTGGTGTTGTATCGATCGTCGGAGTAATCTGGATTTTCGGCGAAAAACTCAGGATAGACAATTTTATTGGAAAACTTGCAGCCCACGGGATAAGTATCACCAACTACAGCCCACTGTGGCTCACCATACAAACACAACACCTTTCCTAAGTCATGCAACAGTCCCGTCAACACAAACCAATCAGGGTGCCCGTCTTGACGAATTGCCTCTGAAGTTTGAAGTAGGTGTTGCAATTGGTCTAACTCAATGTCTGGGTCGCTATCATCAACTAAAGTATTAAGGTAATCCAAGGCGTCCCAAACAGACATTCTTCGCTTCTTAAGACTTAGAAATTCTTCCTGCTTTGAAACTACAAAATCATAGGTCTGATATTGATGGTTTATTTTATAAAAATTTCTCACTAATTCATCTCTAGGAGAATCGGTATAATTTCTATAGTCTTCTTTTTGCTTTTGATCAGGTTCAGGATAACGCTTTTTTAAATCGTCTTCCCAATCATCTAAACTTTCTAAAGGTGTGTTGTGATCCATCGGTTAGATTTTAAAATCTAATAAATATAATAATTTGTTACAATAACAATACCCGATGTTTAATCAAGATTTTATAAAATTATTATTTGACAGACCAACATTTTATTTATTATTAGGTATTTTTAAAAAACGAAAAAATGAATCGAACATCTTTTCTTAAAACGAGTGCCTTGGGAGCGTTCGCCCTCGGAAGTCTCCCGTCATTAAATTTATTTTCTTCGGCCCCTTTTCAAAACCTTAAAATATCTATTACACCTTGGTCACTGATGAGAACAGGTTTCGGAGGAAATGATCCTCAAGGAATTGATGTTTTTGATTATCCTGCTATTGCCAAAGGCTTAGGATTTGACTACATCGATCATGAGATGTTTCATTTTCCAAATAAATTAAAAGAAGGAGATATCGAAAAAATGGTTTCGAACTGTCAAAGGGCAGATGTTAAAAGTGCCGTTCTGCTCACAGGGGGTGTAGGCGACATTGGAGATGCGGATATCAAAAAAAGAAAGAAAGCTCTAGCAACTTATAAATACTGGGTAGATATAGCCCAAAAACTGGGTTGTAAAGCCATGCGAAATGTTTGCGGAGAATTCATTACTATTCCCCATAAAGAAAAATTAACCTACGCTATTGAAGGAGTCAAAGAACTTGGAGATTACGCTGGAAGCAAAGGATTGGATTTACTCATTGAAAACCACAATGGATACTCCTCTGATCCGGAATGGATGATTGATTTAATGGAAAATGTAAATCTTAAAAATGTGGGGGTACTTGGAGACTTTACCAACTGGACACTTAAACGTAATCCAGATACTTTCTATCCAGATCCTTATATAGGTATTGAACTGCTCAGCCCTTACATAAGAGCCGTAAGTGCAAAATCAGAAACCTTTTCAAACAGTGGAGAGGAAACGACTACAGACTATAAAAGAATGTTTAAAATTCTTCAAAAAGCACCTCAATTTGAGTTTGCTGGAGTTGAATTTTCAGGGAATACCATTACTAGAAATAAAGGAACGCAATTAACCAAAGCACTCATTGAAAAGGTAATTAAAGAAATAAGTTAGAAGGGTTTGGACACGCTACTTGTTTATAAATTAGCAGTGGACATTATGTAGTATTCAGATCTTTTAAATAAATAAACTATTAAATTTAACCTTAAATGAAAAAAATAATAAACTGTATTGGTGCCTCATTA
>CAZOWC010000036.1:0-9701 GCA_964583375.1 uncultured Flavobacteriaceae bacterium | reverse complement strand
CGTCATCTGACCATCCAGCAATACCGCCGTAATCCCCTTTACTGAGTTTAAAATTGGCAAGCTGGTCTCCTTCTGTTCTTCGGTCACTAGAACGAGTGTATTCTCCAGACCAAGGATATTTCTTTTTACCTCTGTAAGTATTGTATTCTCTATCACCAACTAAGGCAAGGGCAGCATATTCCCATTCGGTTTCGGTGGGGAGTCTGTAGGAGGGAAGTAAAATCCCCTTTTCTACCCCGGCATAAACCTTAACAATGGAGTCTCCTTTTTTCTCCTCTGCATTTTTACCACTTATACTGTCCATTTTACCACCGTAAACTGTATTAGGACGTTTGAGATAAGCCGCAGTGTTAAAAGTGCTGTTAGTTCCAACTTCGGTATAGCGTACATCTTTTTGGACATAAGCTTCACGTTCAAGTATGTATTCGTTTACACGATCTGTTCTCCACTCCGCATATTGGACTGCTTGAAGCCAATTGACACCTACAACAGGGTATTCTGCGTAAGCTGGGTGCCGTAAATAATTTGTAGTGAGTTCTTCGACATAGCCCAATTGGTTTCTCCAAACTAAAGTGTCCGGGAGTGCACCTTCATAAATTTGTCTATATCTGGGTTCACTTGTTGGGAAGACGTATTCCAACCAATCAAGGTATTCTAAATACATTAGGTTAGTTACTTCTGTTTCATCTATGTAAAAAGACATGACATGCTGCTTGTTTGGTGTATTGTTCCAATCGTGCATTACATCGTCTTGAACCTGTCCTTTGGTGAACGTTCCTCCCTCAATAAAAACAAGTCCTGGACCAGTTTCTTGATCTTCAAATTCAACGTTGAATTGGAATCCTCCACTTTTTGAGTTAATATCCCATCCTGTTGCTCTCGAAGCATTGTTTCCTCCGCAAGATGCGATTAGTAAAAGTCCGACACAGAGGATTAAGAATTGTTTGAATTGACTCAATTTCATATAATTCGATGTTATCTTCGAAACATTATGCAATATACAAATAATCGTTTTCTTCAAAACAAATGCGTTTCAATTAAATTCATTTAGCTATTTAACGTTAGTAATGGTAAATTATTGTTGTAAGAATTACAGAAACTTAAAAAAGTTTTAAATCAAATAAGAATTTTTATTTCCCTGCGTTATTAAATCACTACATCGAATTTCAGTGAAGCAAATTCATATCATACTAATTTCATGTTTTGCCCTATTTTCTTCTTACAGTTTTGGGCAAAATTCCAATCGTGTTATTACCACAGGTGTTCCTTTTTTATTGATTACTCCTGATGCACGTTCAGCCGGGATGGGTGAATTGGGCGTGGCATCACCTGCAGATGCCTATTCACAACAATGGAATCCAGCAAAATACACTTTCGCCTCCTCAAAAAAAGGAATAGGAATTAGTTATACTCCTTACCTGAGTAAATTAGTTGATGATATATTTTTAGGGAATCTTACTTATTATAATAAGATATCTGAGCGGAGTTCTTGGGCAACCAGTTTAAAATACTTTAGTCTAGGGGATATTCAATTTAATGAATTTATCGGAGGAACTATAGTGGATCAAGGTCAAGAACGCCCCTCCGAGCTGACATTAGACTTATCTTATGCTTTAAAGCTCAGCGAGCAATTTTCAATGGCTGTAGGAGGGCGCTATATTCGATCAGACCTAAGGATCGCTTCAGATGCCGACAATTCATCAGCGAACAGTTTAGGAATAGACATTGCAGGTTATTATGAAAGCAGCACTTTTGAGATGGGTGACAAAAATGCCATTTTTCGCAGTGGGGTTAATATTTCAAATATTGGTCCCAGATTGAATTATGATATAGGAGGGCAAAAGAGCTTCATCCCTACCAATTTTAAAATGGGATTCGGCTTGGATTTATTATTTGACGATCAAAACAGCTTGGGTATTTATACAGAGTTTAATAAATTATTGGTTCCTACCCCCGTTGCGGTGACTGATGATGAGGGCGTATTTATTGGTTATCGCCAGCCAGACATTGATTTTCTTCGTGGAATTTTTACTTCATTTAGCGATGCCCCGGGCGGATTGTCTGAAGAGCTCAGTGAAATCACTATGGCCTTTGGATTAGAGTATTTATTTCAAGATGTTTTTTCTTTGAGAACAGGTTATTTTAATGAAAGCCAAAACAAAGGCTCAAGACGCTACTTTACTTTAGGTGCTGGGTTTGACCTCAACTTTATGGATATCGATATTTCCTACTTGTTTTCCACTTCCAATGTTCGCAATCCTTTGGAAAATACTATTCGTTTTTCCTTGGCTCTAGATTTAGATAATCCAGGTCCACAATCGACTACTGATGTTGCCTTAAAATAACCCAATTTACTATTTGAATAAATTAGGCTGAATATTTCCCCCTAAAAATAGAAATCAGTAATTTTGTAGTCACCACTTGGGTTTACTTATAAGGATTTTATGAAGAAAATAACAAAACAAACTTATCTAGATTGGTATAAAAATATGCTCTTCTGGAGAAAGTTTGAAGATAAACTAGCGGCCGTATACATTCAACAAAAGGTTCGCGGTTTTTTACACTTATACAACGGTCAAGAGGCAGTACTAGCAGGCTCACTCCACGCCATGGAAATTGGTAAAGACCGAATGATTACAGCCTATAGAAATCACGTTCAGCCAATAGGAATGGGAGTTGATCCTAAACGAGTCATGGCTGAGCTCTTTGGAAAAGCTACGGGTACTTCTCAAGGTTTAGGGGGTTCCATGCATATTTTTTCTAAGGAGCATAAGTTTCACGGAGGTCACGGTATCGTTGGGGGTCAAATTCCTCTAGGAGCTGGAATTGCTTTTGGAGATAAGTATTTTGAAAGAGACAATGTAACACTTTGCTTTATGGGTGATGGTGCTGTACGTCAAGGATCGCTCCACGAAACCCTTAATTTAGCGACCCTTTGGCAGCTTCCTGTTGTCTTTGTAGTTGAAAATAATGGCTATGCTATGGGAACTTCGGTAGCCCGAACAGCTTCACATGTAGAAATTTGGAAATTAGGGCTGGGGTATGATATGCCTTGCGAACCTTGCGATGGTATGGATCCAGTAGCAGTAGCAAAAACTATGGATAAAGCAATCCAATTAGCACGCTCTGGTGGAGGACCTTCTTTTATAGAAATGAAAACCTATCGATATAGAGGACATTCGATGTCTGATGCACAACATTACAGAACTAAAGACGAAGTAGAAGAATATCGCAAAATAGACCCTATTACACAGGTAAAAGAGTTGATTTTGTCTAAAAAATACGCGACTCAAAAACAATTGGATACTGTAGATAAATCTGTCAAGGAGCGTGTAGCGGAGTGTGAACAGTTTGCTGAAACATCACCATATCCAGATTTGAATGTGATGTATGATGCAGTTTACGAACAAGAAGATTACCCTTTTATCAAACACAAATTATAGGAGATGGCTGAGATCATAAACATGCCGAGATTAAGTGATACCATGGAAGAAGGTACTGTGGCAAAATGGTTTAAAAAAGTTGGAGATTCGGTAAATGAGGGTGATATACTCGCTGAAATTGAAACGGATAAAGCCACCATGGAATTTGAATCTTTTAATGAAGGAGAATTACTCCATATAGGAATCCAAGAAGGCGGGACAGCTACAGTAGACACTCTGTTGGCAATAATTGGTGAAAAGGGAGAGGATATTTCTGGCTTACTTTTATCTGGAGAAGCTCCAAAAGCCGAAGAACAAGTTGAGGAAGCAGTTAGTTCATCACAAGAAGAAACTCTAACTGCTCCCACTGCCATTCCAGAGGGAATTGAAGTGATCAATATGCCCCGTTTAAGCGACACTATGGAAGAGGGAACAGTCGCAAAATGGAATATAAAAGTAGGGGATACCGTTAACGAGGGAGATATACTCGCAGAAATAGAAACGGACAAGGCCACCATGGAATTTGAGTCCTTTCACCAAGGAACCTTATTGCATATTGGCTTAAACGAGGGTGAATCTGGTCCAGTAGATAGCGTACTTGCCATAATTGGTAAAAAAGGCTCGGATATAAGTAGTGTTTTGACGGCTCAATCCCAACCAGCTGCTGTTACAGAAAAGTCAGCAGCTAAACCAACCCCTGCTCCAGAAAAATCAGAAGTTGTAGCTGAGGTCAAGGTTACTCCTCAAGTAACTTCACCAGCTGTAAAAACTTCTTCTCATGGAAGAATTGTTGCTTCCCCATTGGCCAAAAAATTAGCTATTGAGAAAGGTATTGACCTTTCAAGTGTTCAAGGAACGGGGGATCATGGAAGAATTATCAAAAGAGATATCGACAACTACCAACCTCAAGCAGGAGGTAGTTTTCAAGCCTTTACTCCAAGCGGAGCAGAGTCGTTTACACAGATAGCCAACTCTCAAATGCGCAAAACAATTGCAAAGCGATTGTCAGCTTCAAAATTTACAGCACCTCATTATTACTTGGGTGTAGAGTTTGATATGGATAATGCCATTGCTTTCCGTACTCAATACAACACTATACCCGATATCAAAATATCATTTAACGATATCGTAGTAAAAGCTGGAGCCTTAGCATTAAAACAGCATCCACAAGTCAATTCAAAATGGGAAGACCATCAAATTACTCAACATCACCATGTGCATGTTGGGGTAGCTGTTGCGGTAGAAGATGGATTGGTTGTTCCTGTAGTTAAGTTTACAGACGAGCAGTCCCTTCCACAAATAGGAGCAGCAGTAAAAGATTACGCAGTTCGTGCAAGGGATAAAAAATTAACTCCTGATGAAATGGACGGGAGCACTTTTACCATTTCTAATTTAGGAATGTTTGGTATTCAAGAGTTCACTTCAATTATCAATCAACCAAACGGAGCAATTTTATCTGTAGGAGCAATTATTCAAAAACCCGTTGTCAAAGAAGGACATATTGTTGTTGGGAACACGATGAAATTGACCCTTGCTTGTGATCACAGAGTTGTAGACGGTGCAACAGGCGCTCAGTTTTTGCAGACGCTTAGAAGGTTTGTAGAAAATCCGCTAACTATGTTGGTATAGAAAAACTGGAAAGAATTTTATAGAAAATCACAGTATCTTAGTTTTAAGCTTGACTAATACTTAAGCTGAATTCTCTTAGATTCATTACCTTTAAACCATGTCAAAAACACTTGTTATAACAGGATCTAGTCGTGGAATTGGTTTTGCAATGGTTCAGCAAGCAATTCAAGCAGGCCATCGTATTTACGCACTTTCACGTAATATCCAACCCCTTAAAAAAAGCGATTTACTTAATCCGTATGCAATTGATTTATCTGATGAAAATGCTGTGGCTGATTTTGCAAATAGGCTAAAACAGGAGGGTGTTCGAATAGATGCGCTTATCAATAATGCTGGAGCATTTAAAAACATACCTTTTAGTGAAACTACAACTGCCGTTTTTGAATCAATTTATCGAATTAATGTTTTTGGTTTGGCTTCGCTTACTCGGATGCTTTTGCCCTTGATAAATTCAAAAGGACAGGTGTTGAACATCAGTAGTATGGGAGGAGTAGATGGTAGCTCAAAGTTCCCCGGATTGGCAGCATATAGTAGTAGCAAAGGAGCAGTTAATACTTTGACCGAATTGCTTGCAGAAGAATACAAAGCAACTGGTCCTACTTTTAACGCTTTAGCGCTCGGTGCAGTTCAAACTGAAATGTTAGCACAAGCATTTCCTGGTTTAAAGGCTCCAGTATCAGCTGATGAAATGGCTCGCTATATTTTAAAATTTGCTTTGGAAGGTCAGCAGTTTTTTAACGGTAAAATTCTTTCGGTATCTTCATCAACTCCTTGATAAAGCATGGATCAAGTTTTATCTCTTGTCCCTGAACAAGCTAAAAATCAAGTAGAGCAGCTTTTAAATGCTTCAAAGGTTTCCATAAAAATCACCAAAAAGAGACAAACCAAATACGGAGATTTTAGAAAAAATGGGAACGGAAGTTCTCTTATAACTTTAAATACCACTTCCAATCCTTATCGTTTTTTGATTACCCTTTTGCACGAAATGGCTCATTTTAGGGTTTCCCAATCGGTTGTATACCGAATAAAACCTCACGGTAAAGAATGGAAGAATGCCTATAGAGAGACATTACTTCCGTTTTTAAATCCCGAAATCTTTCCCGAACCCTTGTGTACACTATTAGCTTCTCATATGATCAATCCCAAGGCAAGTACAGATCGAGATTTTGCTTTGGTCATGGCATTAAAAAAACATGATCCTCCATCTTCTACTCGTCCCATTTTTGAGCTTAAGGATGGACATCAATTTGAGTTGGAAAACGGCAGAAAATTTATAAAAATCAAAAAGCGAAGAGCTCGCTTTGAATGTAAGGAGCTAGACTCAGGTAAAATTTATCTTTTTAGTCCTCATGCTGAGGTATTACCAGCCGCTGCTGAAGTATCATCTTTAAGATAAACTTCACGGACTTTTTTAAATAAGTCGGAGGAGTATACAAAATTAATTACCGCTTCATTGTCGGTATTGAAAATTTCCTCCTTAGAACCCTCCCAGGCTTTATGTCCGTTTTTCAAAAAGATAATTTTTTTTCCGATTTCCATCACTGAATTCATGTCATGGGTGTTGATGACCGTAGTGATGTAGTATTCTTCCGTAATTTCTTGGATCAAATTATCAATCAAGATTGCTGTTTTTGGATCCAGACCGGAATTGGGTTCATCGCAAAATAGATATTTGGGATTCATGACTATTGCCCTTGCGATGGCCACCCTTTTTTTCATCCCCCCAGAAATTTCATCAGGGTATTTTCCGTTGGCATTGATCAGGTTTACTCTCTTGATAACTAAATTGGCTCTTTCCCGAATTTCATCATCAACTTTCTGAGTAAACATTTGCATGGGGAACATTATGTTTTCTTCAACTGTCATTGAATCAAACAAGGCACTGCCCTGAAAAACCATTCCCATTTCTTGGCGTAAAATAGACCGCTCCTGAACATTCATTTTTTTCAACCGTTTGCCTTCAAAAAGTATTTTTCCACTATCAGCCTCAAAAAGCCCTAACAAGCATTTTAAAAAAACTGTTTTTCCTGAACCGCTTTGACCGATAATTAAATTGGTTTTTCCCTTTTCAAAAATGGTAGATATTCCCTTGAGGACTTCGTTTCCGTCAAATGATTTTGTGATATTTTGAACTTCAATCATCTAGGTAAGCAGCATTTGGGTGATAAAATAATTGAGTAGTATGATGACCACACTGGTCCAAACAAAAGAGACCGTACTTGCTTTTCCTACTTCCAAAGCTCCACCAGTCATAAAATAACCATGGTAGGAAGGGATGGTCGCCAATACAAAAGAAAAGAAAGCCGTTTTGATAAAAGCATAGGTAATATGAAAAGGAATAAAATCCATTTGAATACCTTGAATAAACTCTGAACTGGATGAAAAACCACCATACACACAGGCTACATACCCACCAAAAACTCCTAAAAACATTGAGATGCAAATGACCAGAGGGTATAGTGAAAGAGCGACAATTTTTGGGAAAATAAGGTAGTTGTAAGTATTGATCCCCATTACTTCTAGGGCATCAATTTGTTCTGTGACTCGCATGGTACCTATGCTAGAGGTGATGTATGAACCTACTTTTCCAGCCATGATGATAGAAATAAAGGTAGGAGCAAATTCTAAAATCACAGATTGACGTGTCGCAAAGCCTATTAAATCCTTTGGCAGTAACGGATTTTCAAGGTTAAGTGCAGTTTGTATAGAAACTACTCCACCTACAAAAAAAGAGATAAAGGAAACAATCCCAAGTGACCCTATAATAAGGGTGTCTATATCTTTTAAAATAAGCTGTCTAAGGATTTTCCATTTGGTGAATTTTCCAAATATACTCTTGAGCATAAGGAAGTATTTGCCAATTTTCGAGAGGATTTTCATACCCTTCCAAAGGTAGTAATTTTAACTAAAAAACTGTTTTATGATTTGTAAATTATAGGTTATACCCTATAGGTAATAGCGTTTATATTCATGCCTGCACCTACGGAAGCAAAAATGATTAAGTCGCCTTGATGGAGTTCATGACCGCCGTAATTTTCTTTTCGTATCAAATCAAAAAGGGTCGGTACAGTCGCTACAGAACTGTTGCCAAATTCTTGAATATTCATAGGTAATACCCCTTCTGGCATGGGTTTTTTATAGAGTCGGTATAGGCGGTTGATAATAGCATAATCCATTTTTAAATTGGCCTGATGGATAAAGATTTTTTTTACGTCATCTATTGACTCTCCTGAAGCTTTTAGACATTCTTTAATAGCAGAAGGAACATTGCTCAGTGCAAATTCATATACTTTTCGCCCATGCATTTTGATGTATTTAGTTCCTTTTCCATTGAAATTTGAAGGGCCGTAAAAAATAAATTCTGCCTCACCCTCAAAAGTATAGGATGCTGTTTTATGAGATAAAATTCCACCTTCATCCTCTACTTCTTCTACTACTGTGGCTCCTGCACCGTCAGCGTAAATCATGGAGTCTCGATCGCTTTGATCCAAAACTCTAGATAGGGTATCCGCACCTACGACCAAACATTTTTTTGCCATACCTGCTTTGATGAATGCTTTGGCTTGAATCACTCCTTCAACCCAACCAGGACATCCAAACAAGATGTCATAAGCCACACAACTTGGACTTTTAATCTTAAGACCTGTTTTGACTTTAGAAGCTAGACTAGGTATGGTGTTTACCTGATTTGAGTTTAAGACAATGTCACCTACATTATGAGCGACTATGATGTAATCTAGGGTTTCTACATCCAATCGAGCATCTTCGATGGCATTTTGTGCAGCTTCTATAGCAATATCCGAAACGGTCTGATTGTCCTTAATGTAACGGCGTTGTTCAATACCAGTGATGGCTTTAAACTTTTCAATGATTTCTTCGTTGGGATTTGAAATAGGGGTCCCTTCTGCGTCACAAAATGAGTTGTTTGAAAAACTCAAATTGGTTTGAATTTGTTGTGGAATACTACTTCCACTACCTGTGATCTTAATGTTCATAATGCTTGGAACAAAAGTACTTTATTGAGTTCCATATAGCAGACTATGCAAAAAAACGCTACGAAGTCTAGACTGTTAAATAACCAGAAAAAATCCAAATGTCATTAAATTTACTTATTGTAAATCAGCTATTTACATAAGATTCTATGGGGGAGCAACTGCATACCAAATTACGGTCTCCATAGGCCTCATCAACACGTTGTACGGTGGGCCAGAATTTATTTCTTTGGACAAATTCAAGCGGAAAAGCTGCTTTTTGTCTGGAGTATGGGAATTCCCATTTGTCAGATGTTATCGTGGCCAAGGTATGCGGAGCATTTTTTAGCAAGGCATGATCATTAGAATTTTCTGAAGCGATTTCCATACGAATGGAAATCATCGCATCACAAAAACGATCTATCTCAGCTAGATTTTCACTTTCAGTAGGTTCAATCATCATGGTTCCAGCCACTGGAAAAGAAACTGTTGGCGCATGAAATCCGTAATCCATTAAACGTTTAGCAATATCAGTCACTTCAATTCCGTGTTCTTTAAAAGGACGACAGTCAATGATAAGCTCATGAGCGGCTCTTCCTTTTTCTCCTGTGTAAAGAATATCATAGGCTCCTTCGATACGCTTTTGGATATAATTGGCATTCAGTATGGCAATTTCTGT
>CAZOWC010000035.1:3856-10054 GCA_964583375.1 uncultured Flavobacteriaceae bacterium | reverse complement strand
AGAAGAAGGAAAGGTTTTAAATGATCCAACAATTGCTGTACTCTCTGAAATGGCATTATCTCATGCTCAAGCAGGAGCTGATGTAGTCGCTCCAAGCGATATGATGGATGGACGAGTACTCAGTATCAGAAAACAACTTGAAGAAGCGAACTATCACGATACACTAATCATGAGCTACAGCGCAAAATATGCTTCATCTTTTTATGGTCCTTTTAGAGATGCTTTAGATTCAACTCCAGGATTTGGTGATAAAAAAACCTATCAAATGGATTTTGCAAATCGAGATGAAGCGATTGTTGAAACACAGCGAGATATTGAGGAAGGTGCAGATATCGTTATGGTAAAGCCAGGTCTTGCCTATTTAGATATCATACGTGATTTAAAAGACAACTTCCACACCCCAATTGCAGCTTATCAAGTAAGTGGAGAATACGCCATGCTCAAAGCAGCTGCAGCTCAAGGATGGTTAGATCACAATCAAGTAATGCTGGAACAATTAACAAGTTTTAAACGTGCGGGCGCTCAGCTCATCGCAACCTATTTTGCCGAAGAAGCTGTAGAATTTCTCTAAACAGTTTTTTTACTTTAAAGGAAAAATCTTCCTTTAAAATCGAATCGTTTCAAATTGTATAAAATGAAGCCTTCATTTAAATACTTTGTTTGCTGTTTTTTTCTTGTAATGTAGTCGATTTAATCGATGATTATGTCCCTCCAACACTTAGAATATCTAATGCTGTTGAAGAACTTCCCATTGACCCTTCTTTTGATCTTAGAGCTTCCTATTTTAACAATGTGGGTGAACTTATTGAAGAAGCTGCGATACAATGGGTCAGTTTAAATCCTGAAATTATTTCCATAGAGTCCAATGAAATGGCATTCCGAATAGGAAAAAAATGGGGAGTCTCAGCAACTCTAACCCTACCTCTTTTTGGGAAAGTTGTCTTTAAAGCACCTAATTATTCGGGAGGAATATTCTTCAATCTTTAAATCCCATATTTTCGTTCAGGACTAAACGGATCAATCGCCATAGAGGTTTGTTGATTGGAAATCAATTCCGAAACCAATTTACCCGTGGCTGGTCCTAAACTCCATCCCATCATTGAATGACCCGTAGCTAAAACTAAGTTCTTACAACTCGAATGCCTCCCGATAAAAGGTAAACCATCAGGGGAAAGTGGACGCAAGCCGCATTTAACATCTTTCAATTCTTTTTGAGCTACATTTATTTGAGGATAATAGTCAGTAGCAGCTTGAGCTATCGCAGCAACTCTTTTGGTATTGATTTTATGATTGATGCCAGAAAGCTCCATGGTTCCTCCAAAACGGGTAAATCCTTGCATGGGGGTAACAGCCACTTTAGCTTCTAACAATAATGCAGGTAATGTTATTTCTGTGGGTTGACGCGTATTAATTCTATAGCCCTTTCCGGCCTGAACAGAAAGTTGAATTCCCAATGCTTTCAATAAAGGTTCTGACCAAGCTCCACTTGCTACGACAACCTCATCTGATTGAATCTCTTCTTGCGGAGTGCATACTGATGTTATGCTACTCCCTTTTATTTTAAAATGAGTCACTTCTTTTTCCAACAGAAAATTAACCCCTGCTTCTTTTAAAACATTGATCATGTTCTTTACAAACACTTCTGGTGTACTGTGAGCATCACTTTGATACCAATAAGCTCCAGCAATATCCATAGGAGCTTTAGGCTGCTTTTTCAATACTTCCTTAGTGCTTAAATGATCTATTTTTAAACCTAGATCTTTTGCTTGAGCCACCACCTCTGCCTCTTCTTTCTCCACTTGAGAAGTTTTATACGCCATTAATAATCCCTTGGTTTCCAAATGAAAATCGAACTTGGAATGCTCTTGCATCTCGAGAAAGAGTTGTTTACTCAAAAGGTTGATATTGAGTATCGCTTGCATGGATTTTTTCACATGATTAGGAGTACAAGATTTCATAAATTTTAAGCCCCACCGAATCAAATCTTTGTCGAATCTGGGTTTTATATAGAAAGGACTTGAGGTTTTAAACATCCATCTAAATCCTTTAGAAACCATACCAGGGGCAGCCATTGGTATGATATGGCTGGGGGTGAGATAACCTGCATTAACATGCGATGCTCCAGAATTGAGTTGTCCTTTGTCAACTACAGTCACTTCATGTCCCTCTATACTTAAGTAGTAAGCAGTACACAAACCCACTACTCCTCCACCAATGATTATAATTTTTTTCTGGCTCATATTACAAAACTTGAAATCCTTTTAGGTAAGGATCTTCTGGATCTAAAATCAGTTGATTATAACCTGTAATACGAGCGCTTCCTTCTATACTTGGCAGAATACCTTCATAAGAACCAATCTTGGTTACCGCTTCAACTTTCCCCTTAAAAATCGAGCCTATAATACTTTCGTGAACAAAAGAATCTCCAAGTTTTAGTTTGCCCTTTGCAAACCATTGCGCCATACGCGCTGAAGTTCCTGTGCCGCACGGTGAGCGGTCAATGGCTTTATCTCCATAAAACACAGTATTGGATGCTGTCGCTCCAGTTTGAGTAGGCTCCCCTCCCCACAATACATGACTACAGCCTTTAATCTTATCATCTAAAGGATGTTCAAACTCCTGAAAAGAATTGATTTGAGAACGAATCTCTCTACTCCATCCTACCAATTGTCCTGCGGTATAAGAATGAATTCCCTTAAAGTTATCTTGGATGTCAATAATCGCATAAAAATTACCTCCATAAGCTACATCGATGCTTAAGGCACCCAAATCTGAACAGATTATTTCAATAGACGAAGCTGCTAAAAAAGCTGGAACATTGGTGAATTTTACAGACTCAATTTTAGCATTCCTGCGTTTATAATTTGCAATCACCAAGCCTGCTGGAGTTTCAACTCTAACCTCTCCTTCTGTCTTAGGTTGAATCAGCTCCTCTTCTAGTAGAATTGTTAAAGCTCCAATCAATCCATGTCCGCACATCGGCAAACATCCACTAGTTTCTATAAATAAAATTCCAATATCATTGGTCGGGTCTTGAGGGCTGTAATAAAAACTCCCACTCATCATATCATGCCCACGTGGTTCAAACATCAAGGCTGTGCGAATCCAGTCATATTCTTTGATAAAATGAATTCTCCTCTCACCCATATCCTGACCTTTGAGATTGGGACTGGGTGACTTCACTAACCGAACTGGATTCCCAGCTGTGTTCCCATCAACACAATCAAAAATAATCCGCTCAGTCTTTTTCATAAAGCATCGGTAGTCAATTTGCCATCAATTGTTCTCAGTATCCCCAAAGGGTTTCCATTTTGTAAGGCAGCTGGTAATAATTCATTGGGGCAATCTTGAAAGGCTACGGGTCGCAACCAACGATAAACTGCATCGGTTCCAACAGAGGTAAATCGGCTGTCGGTAGTTGCAGGAAAGGGTCCTCCATGTTGCATGGCCTCAGTTACTGCTACCCCAGTAGGAACTCCTTGAAAAAGGATTCTCCCTGCCTTTGATTTTAATTTAGACAAGAGTGTTTTTGATACTCCAGCATCTGAAGGTTCTCCTAAAATAGTTACTGTCAATTGTCCTTCTATCGATGCCCCAACCGCTATAAGCTCTTCCTCATTTTTACATTCTACTACCAGTGTAAATGGTCCAAAAACTTCTTGCATCAAACTGTGATCACTCAAAAATTGAGCAGCGTTAACGCTTCCTATTGCTGCAGAACAAGTCTTTGACTTAAAAAATTTGTTGAGTTTATTACTAACCTCTAAACTGCTCAATTGTAGGTCATATTGGGTTTGAATATTGCTGTGAACCATGGGTGGCAATTTTAAGCCTTCCATACGATCACTAATTTTTTTTGCTAAATCAAATTGACCTGAAGGGTCACAAATAACTATCAATCCTGGGTTGGTACAAAACTGCCCTGTACCTAAAGTAACCGATTGAGCAATTGCTTCGGCTAAACTACTGTTCGATTTGAGCTTGGCTTCCAAGATAAAGATTGGGTTGATACTCCCCATTTCTGCAAAAACTGGAATGGGTTCCTCTCTTTGCTGAGCCAAATCATAAAGTGCTTTTCCACCAGAATAACTTCCAGTAAACCCAACTCCTTTCACCAGTGGGTTAGAAACGAGTTCGCTACCTACATCATATGATTGACCTCCAAGATGAGAAAAAATTCCTTTGGGTAATTTACATTTTTCAACAGCTTTAGCAATGGCTTGTGCAACCAATTCACTGGTCCCCGCATGATAGGGATGTGACTTAACCACCACAGGGCAAGATGCCGCAAAAGCAGAAATTGTATCCCCTCCCGCTGTTGAAAAAGCCAATGGAAAATTACTGGCTCCAAATACTACAACAGGCCCTATGGGATAAAACATTTTTCTTAAATCAGGACCTCCAGTATGGAGACTTGCTTTGACAAAATCACCTTTTTGTAAAAGTTCGATAAACCGCTGAATTTGATCCATCGTCCGTTGAAACTCTCCATTTGCTCTGCCTTCAGCTAAAGCAGATTCCATTTGATAAGTACCAATTATTTCGGATTGAATCAGTTGCATTTGTTTTTTAATACATTCTAAAAAACGAATACGATCAGTTAAACTAAGTGCTGATACCAATTCAAAACTCTCAGAAGCAGCCTCTAGCGCTCTTGAAATTTGATCAGAAGTTGCCTGCTGAAAATTAACCTCTAGAGCTTCTTGAGTTATGGGATTAATTGTTTTAAATTTTATTGAATCTGACTGCGATTCCCAATTTCCAGCTACTAAATTCTTACCGTTTATCATAAGTGTTTTTTGTAATCAAGGTTTTGTGGTCTTGTTAGAAGAGCAGATTCAATAATGTCTTGCACCTCTTTTTTCACCTGACCACTCAGGGGTACTCTAGGTGGTCGTACATGACCCGTACCAAGACCTGTTGCCACTTCACATAATTTAATATTTTGAACTAATTGAGGAGAAATGTCCAATTCTAAAAGCGGTAAAAACCACCTAAAAACTTTTCTTGCTTTTTCCCATTCACCCACCTTACAGTAGGTGTAAATCGCAATAGTTTCTTCAGGAAATGCATCAACCAAACCAGCAACCCAACCGGTTGCTCCCATCATCAAACACTCCATAGCTATGGTGTCAACCCCACAAAGAATTTTAAATCGATCCCCAAATCGATTGATCATTCTGGTAACATTAGTCGTATCACGAGTTGATTCTTTCACTGCATTAATATTATCGTATTTGGAAAGTTGTTCGAACATGTCCAAAGTCACTTCAATTTTATAATCTACAGGATTATTGTAAATCATAATTGGTAAGGAGGTGCTTTCTGCTATAGAAGTAAAATACAAAACAGTTTCTGTATCTGTGGCTTTGTATCGCATGGGTGGTAGTAACATCAAGCCACTAGCTCCTTCAGCTTCCGCTTGTTTCGCAAGCTGAATACCATCAGCGGTTGCTTGTTCCGCTATGTTCATAATTACTGGGATTTTACCTTCCACTCTTTTTATTGTTGTTTGCAATAAAAGGCTGCGCTCCTTAGCTGAAATAGTGCTTGCTTCTCCCAATGTTCCTCCCAAAATAATTCCATGGACTCCAGCTTGAATCTGTGCGTCTAAATTGATTTGAAAAGCATTGAGATCGAGTTGATGACCCTCATTGAATTGGGTTGTAATCGCTGGCATCACACCTTCCCATTTAAAATTCTTCATAAGCGGTTTTGAATTTTTATATAATGCTTGAATATAAGTTTTTTTGAAATTTGAAGAAAAAGAATTTGGCTTAACTTCTTTACAGTTTTCAAAACCACCTTCCATTCCTCACTCAAGTAATTCTACAAAATTGATTAGTGATTTAGATTCATATTTTAAATACAGTGGTATTGATTGGGACACTAAGTTGATCCCTGCTGGTACAGTTTTTCAAATGAACTTGGAAAATTGTGAAAAGTATCCCAAAAGGAAGCACAAAAACATATGGAGATATAGCCTTTGCCCTAGGTGATATCAAAGCCATCCGTGCCGTTGCCAATGCTATAGTCAAAAACCTTATGCTTCTTTTTATTCCATGCAATAGGGTTATCGGAGATGGGTCGATGACGGGTTATGCTGGAGGCATTGATAAGAAAAGATGGCTTCTTGGCCATGAGGGAGTATCCATCCAAAAAACATTAGATTTGTAATGCTACAAGACTTAATGAACA
>CAZOWC010000035.1:0-3846 GCA_964583375.1 uncultured Flavobacteriaceae bacterium | reverse complement strand
CAAACAGCATATTGGTTCATGAAAAAAATAGCACAAACCCTAGGGTTAGCATTAGTCGTCTTATTCGGATTATTATATGTTTCCAGGTACAAATACCTTTTAACTGCCATTTCAACTATTTATTTGAAAGGACATACTACGGCTTATTTGTCAGATTACAAGAATTTTGAAAACCGGGTTTTAGATCCTTCTGAAAACCCTCAGCCATGGCCTCTTCATTCCCGTTTTAATACTGTTTCTTTAAACGAAGTTCAAGAACAAATCAATCTTGACAATCAAACAGCTGCGTTTTTAGTAATTAAAAACGACAGTCTCTTTTTTGAAAAGTATTATGATGGATACAGTCAAGACTCAAAAAGTAATGCTTTTTCAATGGCAAAAAGTTATGTTTCGGCTCTTTTGGGAAAGGCTATAATGGATGGTTATATTAAAAGTTTGGATCAAGCAGTGAAGGATTTTATCCCTGAGCTAAAAGGTGCTTATGCCGACGAAGTCACTGTAGGTGATCTAGCAAGTATGGCCTCTGGTCAGCGCTGGGATGAGGCTTATTACTCTCCAGTATCTGTAACCACTGCTGCTTATTTTGTAGAGGATTTAGAGAAGTTAATATTGGATCAACCCATTGATCAAGCCCCTGGTAAATCTTTTATTTACAAAAGCGGAACAACCCAATTACTAGCAATGGTAATCGTTAAAGCTACAGGCAAAAATTTGACAGATTATCTCTATGAAAGTTTTTGGAATCCTATGGGCGCTGAGCACCAAGCTTTATGGCAATTGGATAGTGAAGAAAATGGAATGGAAAAAGCCTATTGTTGCATCACATCAAATGCAAGGGATTTTGCTCGGCTGTCAAAGTTGTACAAAAACCACGGTAAATGGGATGGGAAAATTCTATTGGATTCCACCTTTATCGCAAAGTCTTTAACACCGCGTTTTGAAGATAGCCAACAATATGGATACAGTTGGTGGCTAAAAAATTATAAAGGATATAAAGTTTTTATGAATCGAGGGCATTTAGGACAGTATGTAATTACCATTCCTGAAGAAAATTTAATCTTGGTCAGGTTGGGACACAGCAAGGGTCCAAAAGGTAAAATTGCTGACCCTTTCACTCCAGACATCTATCGCTACATGGATATTGCACTAGAACTCAACCCCGATGCTAGCGCACCTTAATTTAAATAAAATCCTTTTTCTCGATATAAAGACCGTACCTCTGTATCCAAATTTTGATCAAGTTCCCGATCAGGAAAAAAAGTTCTTTGCCGAAAAAAGAGCCTATCAAAGAAAATATGAAATCTCCCCAGAGGATTTCTACGAACGAGCGGGTATTTGGGCTGAGTTTGGTAAGATAATATGTATTTCAGTAGGTTATTTTACCCCCTACTGGCCCAAGGGAATTAAGACTTAATAGTTTTACAGTGGAGGAAATACAGCTATTAAAGGCTTTTAAAGAACTTCTTGAGTTACACTTTAATGGTCCAAGACATCTCCTTTGTGGATACAATGCAAAAGAATTTGATTTTCCTTTTATTGCAAGACGCATGTTGATTCATCAAATTTCATTTCCACAAAGTCTCCAACCTTTTAATAAAAAAACCTTGGGAAGTACCTCATCTTGACACACTTCATCTTTGGCGTTTTGGTGATTATAAGCACTATACTTCTTTAAAGTTAATGGCACATGTTTTAGGAATTCCCTCTCCAAAGGGTGATATCGATGGAAGTCAAGTGGCTTCAGTATTTTACGAAGAGAAAAACTTAGAACGGATAATTACCTATTGCGAAAAAGATGTGGTCACCGTGGCTCAGATATTTCTAAAGCTACTAAGTGAATGCCTTCTCAAAACTGAAGAAATTATTTTTAGCCAATAAAAATAGTTATCTTATGTTTCAATAAAATTTGTGAATTACAATGGAACAAAACTTCGATGCTATAGTAGTAGGAACGGGAATAAGTGGTGGCTGGGCTGCCAAGGAACTTTGTGAAAACGGATTGAAAACATTGGTGCTTGAAAGAGGGCGAATGGTGAAACATTTAGAAGACTATCCTACCATGCACCTAGACCCTTGGGACATGAAAAATGGAGGCAGCACTTCACAAGAAAATTTAAAAAAATACAACAAGCAAAGAAGATGGGGAGTCAATGAAGGAAACCGTCATTTTTACAACAACGATTCTGAATACGACTACGACGAAGACAAAACATTTGACTGGATACGCGGAACTCAAGTTGGAGGTCGTTCTTTGATTTGGGGGCGTCAAACTTACCGCTGGAGTGACGATGATTTTGAAGCCAATTTACGAGATGGTATAGCTATTGATTGGCCCGTTCGCTATAAAGATATTGCTCCCTGGTATTCATATGTAGAAAAATTTATTGGAGTAAGTGGTGAAGCATTGAATCTTCCTCAGCTTCCTGACAGTGTATTCTTACCCCCTATGGAGTTAAATTGTGTTGAAAAAGAACTTCAATCTTCTATTGCTAAAAACTACGACGATCGTATCATGACTGTAGGTCGAGTAGCCCACATTTCACAAGGGACTAAATCGGATGGATCAAGAACACAATGTCAATTTCGAAATCGCTGTGATAGAGGATGTCCCTTTGGATCTTATTTCAGCTCTAACTCATCAACACTTCCTTCTGCAGAAGGAACTGGCAATATGACCCTTCGTCCAAACTCTGTTGTTTCAGAATTGATCTATGACGAAACAACCCAAAAAGCAAAAGGGGTTAGAGTAGTTGATGCACTAACTAAAGAAGTATTAGAATTCAACGCAAAAGTGGTTTTCATTTGTGCTTCTTCTATGGCTTCAACTGCTATTCTATTAAACTCAAAATCTGAACGTTTTCCAAATGGACTAGGAAATGATTCTGGAGAACTAGGTCACAACATTATGGACCACCAATTAGGTAGTGGTGCCTCTGGATCATACGACGGGTTCGAAGATAAATATTACACTGGAAGACGCCCTAATGGATTCTATATTCCACGTTTTAGAAATGTTGGTGGCAAGAAAAAAAACGTTGACTTTTTGAGAGGCTATGGCTATCAAGGAGGAGCAGGACGTGGAAATTGGTCAGAGGCAGTCGCTGAATTTGCCTATGGAAGTGAATTTAAAAATGCCATGCTAAAACCTGGAAAATGGAATGTTGGCATGGGTGGTTTTGGTGAAGTATTGGCCTACCACGAAAATCGAATGTATTTGAATTATGACAAAATTGATCAATTTGGCTTACCTAAAATTGTATTTGATGCAGAATTCAAGGAAAACGAAAAGAAAATGAAAGAAGATTGGAAAGTTCAAGCAGCAGAAATGTTAGAATATGCAGGCTGTAATGATGTTAATATCTTTGATTCCAATGCGCCCATAGGAAAAGGGATACACGAGATGGGAACTGCTCGTATGGGACGAGATCCAAAAACTTCTGTTTTAAATAAATACAATCAAGTACACGCAGTACCCAATGTATTTGTTACCGATGGTGCATTTATGGCTTCCTCAGGGACTCAAAACCCCTCCCTTACCTACATGGCCTTTACAGCTCGAGCTGTGAATCATGCAGTGTCTGAATTGAAAAAAATGAATCTCTAAAGGGTAGTTTTTTCATGCCGAAACGTCCTACAAATATCAACAAACAAACTCCTTTGTTGGATGTCAAAAAGCTTTCCCTTGAAATTGAAGGAAAATCACTCTTATCTTCTGTTTCCTTAAAACTAACCGATAACGAGATACTTGCTCTTGTTGGAGAGTCAGGAAGTGGAAAATCATTACTTGCACTCTCCTTACTAGGCTTGTATCCAAAAAAAGCTCAACTTACAGCAGATCGTCTTCTT
>CAZOWC010000034.1:0-10247 GCA_964583375.1 uncultured Flavobacteriaceae bacterium | reverse complement strand
TTCTCTGTTCACTTGGCCATACTGTAATGATTTCAAACTTTAAGGAATATTACAGGTTAGTCGATTATTTTTCTCACTACACCAAAAAACAAGTTGGTCTTGCTATGGGAGTCAGTAATTTTGTGGAGATTTTTGAAGAACAATACTATCAAGACTTGAGCGGGGGGATACTTGAAGCATTTGGAAAAATGTTTTACAACAACCTAAAAGTATACCTCTACCCAATGCGGAATACGGAAACTGGCAACATCATTGATAGCAATAATCTAAAACTCCACCCCCGAATGAAAGATTTCTATAAATTCTTTAAATACAATGGGAAAATTGTAGATATTTTTGATTATGAAGAAAACTATCTTAATATATTTTCTCGAGAAATTCTTCAGAGAATTAAAAAGAATGGAAAAGGGTGGGAAAATGACCTTCCTATTGGTATCGCCGAAATGATCAAGAAGAGTCAAATGTTTGGATTCCAGTCTTAATCCCTTTTTTTTATAATATTTTTTTTGTTATTGAAAAGCCGCAAACACTTCCTTAATTCCTTTTGAGTGACATTAATGGTTTTGGGTGCTTTTCAACACTTAAAACCCAATCTTATGGCCTCAGAAATTAAACTCAGCTCTTTATTTCTAAAATAGCTTAATACCACTCGAAAATGGATCTATTTTTTGATAATAATAGGCTTCACATTTTGCGGTTTAATCGCACTATCTTTATTTTTTATAGTACTGCGATAGGCTCAATTAGAGAATTTAGTTCAGAATTTACAAGCAGCTCAATACCTATAGAGACCACTGGTTTTGTTTTTGTGTTTTACATCCTTCTTACTGTTATCTATTTCATTCTGTATTAATTTTCAATTAGTCTAAAATAAGCTCTTGTGAATAGGGACAGTGCTTTATTATAAGACAGTCGCAAGCACTTCAAATCTTATCTAAATAAATTGAACTAAATAAAAAAACACTTTAATATTTTTAAAGTCAAGGGGTGCTCTGACAAGCGTCAATAAGGATTTTTTGAAGAGATTCAAAACCCATCATTGACTCACTAAAAAAAGAATGAACAGCTGAAATTATTTTTATCAAAAAAGATAGAGCTAAAATTTAATGATATACTCATGAAAAAGCAGATTCTTAGATCAGTCAAGTAAATCTTGGTAACTTAGAAGATGAGACAGGGTATTTTCAAATATTGAGAGAACTAGTCGCTAACGATATCGAGGGACTCCCCAACCCGAAAGCTGTGGTCTTTTATGAAAATCCTTATCTAAAAGCTGAACATCGGTGAATTCTCATTTTAGTATGATCCTTTTTGAGGAGATAATTAACAATCATAAGGCTACTCGAAAAAACCAATGGATCCTACTCCAAAATCTGTGCAGCGTGTTCTTTGGTCTTGACTTTATCAATTACACGTTCTACGGTTCCTTCTTCATCTATAATAAATGTTTTACGGTGGATACCGTCGTATTCTTTACCCATAAATTTTTTTAAACCCCAAACACCAAAAGCATTGATGACTTCTTTTTCAGTATCAGCAAGCAGTGGAAAAGGGAAATCAAATTTATCCACAAAATTCTTTTGTGCCTTCTCAGTATCTGCACTGACTCCTAGAAGTATGTATCCAGCTTTACTCAATTGAGTGTAATGGTCTCTTAAATCGCAAGCCTCTGCAATACAGCCAGGGGTATTTGCTTTAGGATAGAAAAAAATAACCACTTTTGAACCTCTATATTTATCTAGGGACTGTGGATTACCCAGGTGGTCATTTACGGTAAACGGAGGTACTTTATCTCCTGCTTTTAATGTATTCATAGTTCATAGCGTTTTGTATTTTCGAAGATAAAAAATCTCGATGACAAAAAAAGAAAAAGTCGCTTTTGCAATAGAAACTTTGGAGAAATTATATCCAGAGATTCCAATTCCTTTGGATCATAAAGACCCCTACACGCTGCTCATAGCAGTTCTGCTTTCTGCTCAAAGTACAGATGTGAGGGTAAATAAAATTACACCTTTACTTTTTGCCAGGGCCTCTACCCCTGTTGAAATGGTGAAACTTACGGTAGAGGAAATTCGAGATATAATACGCCCTGTTGGATTGTCACCAATGAAATCTAAAGGAATACACGGCTTATCTAAAATACTACTTGAAAAGTACCAGGGCTTAGTCCCTCAAAATTTCGAAGCTCTAGAGGCCTTACCTGCCGTCGGTCATAAAACAGCAAGTGTTGTCATGGCGCAGGCTTTTGGAGTTCCTGCCTTTCCTGTAGACACTCATATACAACGACTGATGTATCGCTGGGGGTTTTCTAACGGAAAAAATGTAGTGCAAACTGAACGCGATGCCAAAAGATTATTTCCAAAAGAAAAATGGAATGATCTTCACCTACAAATTATATGGTATGGTCGTGAATACAGTCCTGCACGAGGTTGGGATTTAGAAATAGACATTATTACTAAAACTATTGGTCGTCAGTCTGTTTTGAAGGCCTACAAGAAATAATCTAGTTTTTTAATAAATCTAGAGCTGAAGGGGTTTCTTGCGCTCTAGAATATGCTTTTGAAAAGGCTAAAATACGATCCACAACAATTTTTCGTGGTTGGTCAGTTTTTGAGGCTAGTGATGTTTTTGAAGTGTAATTTTTTGCCATTAAATGCTAATTTTATCTTTTAACGGTAAAAAAAACAAAAAATTGCTTAACTATTTAAAATAATCTGATTTTGTTCTATCAACTTTCTGAGATTTATAATGGCATAGCGCATTCTTCCTAGGGCAGTATTGATACTGACATTAGTATTTTCAGCAATTTCTTTAAAGCTCATGTCGCGATATAAACGCATAATCAAAACCTCCTTTTGATCTTCTGGAAGCTCTTGAACAAGTTTTTGTAAATCTTTAACTACCTGATCTTGTACCATACTGTGTTCAGCGTTTGGAGAATTATCAGAGATGAATTGAAAAATATCAAACTCTTCAGTATTTCTCACTTTAGGCATACGGTTGTTCCTTCTAAAAAAATCGATGATCAAATTATGAGCTATTCGCATAATCCAAGGGAGAAACTTACCCTCTTCATTGTATTTACCACTTTTAATTGTTTTAATAACTTTTATAAAGGTGTCTTGAAATATGTCCTCCGCAGTATCGCGATCTTGAACTTTGGAATTAATAAAATTAAAGACTCTAGCTTTGTGTCGGTTGACGAGGTTTTCCAATGCTAGCTCAGAACCATTACAGTACTGTTTAACTAGAGTAGAATCTGATAGGGTTGTTGAATTTGTTTTCATAAATAAAATTACTATGGCCAATGGCCATTAAAAAATTGAAATTTCTTTGAGTAATTTTATTCTATACGCATATAATTTACTCAACAAATATACATTTTTTTATTTGTATATCATTTTCTGGCTTTTTTTAGTGTAAAATCAAGACTTGCAAAAATTATTATTAATCGCTTGATCCATTCTAAATCTCAGGGGATTTAAAACTTAAAAATTGTAAATTGTTGCCCTTTAAAAATGCTATGAAAAACATTTTGGATGCCGATCCGAAACAAAACATTATCATCAAGGGAGCCCATCTGCACAATTTAAAACATGTGGATTTAGTGATCCCCCGGGATAAATTAACAGTCATGACCGGTTTGTCTGGCTCAGGGAAATCCTCTTTAGCTTTTGATACCCTATACGCAGAAGGGCAAAGAAGGTATGTAGAAAGTCTTTCGTCCTATGCACGTCAGTTTATGGGGAGGTTGAGCAAGCCCAAAGTAGATTTCATCAAAGGCTTGGCACCAGCTATAGCGGTTGAACAAAAAGTGAATACCTCAAATCCTAGATCGACCGTAGGTACTAAAACGGAGATTTATGATTACATCAAACTTCTCTACGCACGAATTGGAAAGACCTATTCCCCTGTTTCAAATAGAGAGGTAAAAAAAGATACTGTTACCGATGTGGTAAATCAAATTAAAAGGTTTGAGACAGGGGACAAACTCTTACTACTCTCTCCTGTTCAAAAAGAGGTCGATCGCAGCTTAGAAGAAAAAATAAAAATATTCATACAGCAAGGATTTGCCCGTATTTACGATCAGGGCAAAACCCTTTCTTTAGATAGTTTGAGTGAAGCACCGAAAGACGGGTATGATTTAGTTGTGGACCGTCTAGTAGTACGCCATGAAGAAGATTTTTACAACAGGATTTCAGATGCAGTAGAAATGGCGTTTTACGAAGGAAAAGGCTATTGTTCACTATTGAATATAAAGGATAAAAAACGAATTGAATTTTCAAATAAATTTGAGTTGGACGGTATGGATTTTATCCAACCCAATGTGCACCTTTTCAGCTTTAACAATCCTTTAGGTGCCTGTCTAAGCTGTGAGGGCTTTGGGGATGTCATCGGTATAGATCCAGAGTTGGTAGTGCCTGACACCAGCCTATCAATTTACGATCACGCAATTGTGCCGTGGAGAGGAACTGGAATGCGGAAGTTTTACACCAAATTTATCGATCAAGCCTACCGCTTTGATTTCCCTATACACAAACCCTATTTCGAACTATCCAGGGAGCAAAAAGCTTTAGTATGGAATGGCAACTCCTATTTCACTGGTATTCATGGATTCTTTAAAAAAATAGAAACCAAAAATTATAAGATCCAAAATCGAGTGTTACTATCACGTTACAGAGGAAAAACTTCGTGTAATCTTTGTAAAGGATCTAGACTTAAAGAAGCCGCAGAATATGTCAAAATAGACGGTAAAAGTCTACCCGAATTACTCCAAATATCAATTGATGAACTGGCAGTGTTTTTTAATAAACTCAAATTGGACCAACACGATACTGAGATTGCAAGCAGGCTTTTAAAAGAGATCAACAGCAGACTAACTTTTGTGAAAGAAGTTGGTTTGGGGTACCTGACACTCAACCGTCGTTCCAACAGTTTGTCCGGCGGTGAGTCTCAACGAATTCAACTAGCTACTTCTTTAGGCAGTAGCCTCGTAGGCTCTATGTATATACTGGATGAACCCTCAATAGGTTTACATTCTAGAGACAACCAAAAGTTGATAAAAGTCATAAAAAACTTAAGGAACCTAGGTAATACTGTGATCGTGGTTGAACACGACGAAGACATTATGAAGGCTGCAGATCATATCGTAGATATTGGACCCAAGGCAGGGACCTTCGGTGGAGAAATTGTTGCCCAAGGATCGTTTAAAAAGATTCTAAAGAGCAAAGGTCTTACCTCTGATTACCTTAACGGTAATCTGGAAATCGAGCTGCCAAAGAAAAGAAGAAAAAGCAGTAAAAAATTAATGCTGAAAGGTGCGAGAGAACATAACTTAAAAAATATTAATATTGAGATCCCTTTAGGTTGTTTAACAGTAGTCAGTGGGGTCTCAGGAAGTGGTAAAACGAGTTTAGTCAAAAAAATTCTTTATCCTGCCCTATTGCGAAAATTCGATATCTACAGCCACAAACCTGGATCATTCACTAACTTGGGAGGGGATTTAGACACTCTTAAAAGTGTTGAATTTGTAGATCAAAACCCTATTGGCAGATCGTCTCGATCCAATCCAGTAACCTACATCAAGGCCTATGACGAAATTAGAGCTCTTTTTGCTTCTAATAAATTGTCAAAGCACAGAAATTATTTGCCAAAACATTTCTCCTTTAATGTCGATGGAGGTCGCTGTGAAAACTGCAAAGGAGAGGGATCGATCACCATCGAGATGCAATTCATGGCTGATGTAATTTTAGAATGCGAGCACTGTAAGGGCAAACGTTTTAAAAAAGAGATTCAAGAAGTAAAATTTAATAACGTCTCTATTGATCAGTTGTTGGACATGACTGTAGATTCTGCAATTGCCTTTTTTGAAAGACATCAAGTCAAAAAAATCATTCAAAAGCTACAACCGCTTCAAGATGTAGGTTTGGGCTATGTCACTTTAGGACAATCCTCAGCAACGCTTTCAGGTGGTGAAGCTCAGCGAATCAAACTCGCCTCGTTTATCAGTCAAGGCACTACCAAAGAAAAAGTACTCTTTATTTTTGATGAACCCACTACTGGACTCCATTTTCACGACATACAAAAATTAATTGCATCATTTAATGCGCTAATTGAACGCGGACATTCTATAGTTGTAGTAGAACACAATCTCGAACTCATCAAATGTGCAGATCATATTATTGATTTGGGTCCTGAAGCAGGAGATCAAGGGGGGTATCTAGTAGGTCAAGGATCACCAGAATACATAGCAAGTTTAGAAAATTCACATACTGGCAAATACCTGTCGAAAAAACTCACCTAAATTCATTTGAAATTTCTAAAATAATTTTTTTAATCGATCTATCACAGCCTCAATATCTGAAGACCATCGAAAAAGAAAAAGTGGAATCATAAAAAGAGTAACTATCAGTAAACTTCTGATCGCGATAGAAAAGAAAGGATGGACCATTGTTGGGATAGAATATATGATCCCGTAGATCAAAAATATACTCACCACTATACTTAAGGACTTACTATTATAGGGATGAATTTTATAGACTGCATAAATCAATAGAATTTTACAAATATTGATGAATACGATGACGATTAATGTAGCTAGAGCAGCACCAATAATATCGTAAGCATTGATGAAGTAATAATTTAGAACTACTGCCAACACCGCTGAACTCAAAGAAAACCAAAACACATAGGCGTAATATTTTGAATTGCTAATGATGTTGTTTAGACAGCCCATAGACATGCTGAAAAATTTTCCTAAAGAAACAATAATGACAACACTAAATGCAGAAGCATAACCGTCTTGGTTAATGATCTCGTAAAAATCTAATAGGTTTAAGTTGATGATTAAAAAAGCCAAGCCACTGACAATCATTAAATTAACACTGCTCTTTTTTAGTAAAGCTTCCAAACGGTTTAAATCATTACTATTTAATGCGGTTGCAACCAAAGGGCTGGTAATTTGAAACATAGCCCTACCTGGGGCTTCGACGACTGCAGCTATATACAGGGCAACAGCATAAAAGGCAACGTTTTCGTCTGTGGTAATGGTGAAAATCATGGACTTGTCTATATCCAAAATAAAACTAGCTGCAGCACCCGAAAGAAAAATCAATGCGCTATAACGAAGTATTGAAACTAAATTTGATGGCAAACGGAACTGAAATTTAGGCAGGTAAACATAAAAACTATATGCAGCGATACAAAACAAACGCAGGTAGTAACCATAAATCAGATAATTAATAAAGTTATTGAGATCAATCCATTCAAAAATATAAGCCATCAACAAGCTAAATGTCAGCAATCTAGGATAGACTTCTTTGAGAAAATTTCCAAAAACAGATTGCAGATGCACACGTAACCAACTAAAAAATATTTCAAAATACGCTGTTGCAATTGCAATAGAGAGAATCAGAAAAGGAAAGCGGCTTCCAACCAATTCATCTCCTGATATAAAATTAAGTATACTACTGTTATATTGTGAGTAAAGCGGAAATATAGATGCTAAAATTATAAGAGGAAAAAGCAATACAAACCAAAGTAAACGATCTCGCTCCTCTTTAGTTTTACAGTCACTAAAATATTTAATAAGCGTGTGCTGAACACCAAAGGAAATAAAAGGCTGTATTAAGTTGGAATTTGCCAACAATGCAACAACCAGCCCTTGAAATTCTTTCCCCGGATAAGTCGGATATAAAAACACCATATTTACCGCTCCAATCAAAAACGCAAAACCGATGCTGACAACATTATAGATCGACTGTTTGGCTATAATCCCCATATACTTAGGTAAGTTGATTTTGAGAACGCGATTTAACAAAATAAAAAGCACCCAAAAGCAATACGAACAATATCAAACTCCCCCACCTTATGGCTGTTCCCTGTAGTACAACCTGTGGTTTAAAACGAAATTCAACAGTTGAATTACCAGCTGGCACCTTTAAACCTCTGAGAACGTAATTTACGTTTATAATATGAGTTTGGAATCCATTTACTGTCGCTCTCCAGCCCTGGGGATAGTACATTTCAGAAAAAACAATAAATTGGTCTGAATCAGCTTGTACTTGGTAAACTAATCGGTCAGGGGCTTCTTCAACTAAATTTACCGTGGTCAAGGAATCATGTTGGTATTCTAAGGGAATATCGTTGGGAAAACTGTTTTCAAGAACCAATGCTTGAGATGAGAAATCCGTTGTTTTCATTGATTCTAATAAGTCATCAGCAGTTGGTACAACTTTAATCTTTTCGACAAACCATGCAGCACCTAGCGCATTGGGGTTATTCAATGGCTGAAGTGAATTTTCTTCAGTATCATTGACCAAGACGTATTTTACATTTAAAAAATCTAATACAGCTGGTATCTGATGAGTATTGTAATAATTGATCAGCTCTTCAAATCGTCTTGGTTTAGCTCCGTGATAGCCCCCAAGACTGTTGTGAAAATAAGCTGTTCTTGCACCTGTTAGTCCCAATTGAGGCTCAAAAACACGATACCTGCTGCTGTCTTTGTGGATGGCCCGATCTGCTCCAGTTATTTGAAAGGGAACTGCCGCTCTTGAGGATGACACAAAATTATCTCTACTGATGTAACGTGAAGAAACACCAAGAAGATCAAATAGCAGAACACCAATACATATCACTAAAATCAGATTTTTGTTTACATTTTTAAATTGGTAGTAAGCAACTAATGCACTTAAAAACAACAGGATCAGAATTGCCCTAATCAGATCTTCTTGGAAGATGGACACTCTTGCCTCTTTGATTACATTTACTAACTCCGCCCCATAGATTTCAGTGAAATAGCCATCGTTTAGTCCACTGAAAGAAAGACTTCCTTTAAAGAGCAATAATCCAATAAGAAATAGGATAGGAATTCCTACTCGTTTTGCAAATCTTGAAAAGTTAAATTTATTTTGTTTGGTTAAGGCCCATTGAAGTCCAAGGGCTGCTAATATAGGGAAGCAAAGCTCTAAGATCACTTGTATAGAAGAAACTGCCCTAAATTTGTTGTAAAAAGGGATATAATCAATAAAGAAATCGGTTAAAACGGAAAAATTTTTCCCCCAAGAGAGCACTAAGGAAAATAATACCCCAACCAATAAAGTATTTCGTAGAGGAGAACGCACATAGAAAAGCGCTAATAAAGCAAAAAAGAAGACAGAAACTCCGATATAAGCTGGAGCTTCGAGTATGGGTTGGGAACCCCAATAGGTTGGTATATTTTGTGAAAATTGCCGGGCTTGAGCAGGTTGAACCCCTTTGTTTAACAAGAAATCGTATACTCCATGTTTTTCTCCCAAATCTTCACTTGAACCCCCTCCTTGAATTCGGGGAACAATGAGATTTAAACTTTCAAAAATGCCGTAACTGTACTCTGTAATATAGTTGTAGTCCAAACCAGTGCTTTGCTCTTTAGGACTTCCGTCTGGATTTAACTTGAGTTCACTCTTCCCGCGTGTACTAAAATCGGCATACTCAGCAGTTGCCAATAATGGAGTTGCATTGAAGCCCAGGGCAAGAAAACCAGAAATGGTCAGTAAGGCTATAGCGCGAAAAAAAGAAGAAATCTCTTTATTTTTGAATGATTTTATTGCCCAAACAAAAACGAAAACTCCTGTAAGCAAGAGCAGATAATAGGTCATCTGGTAGTGATTTGCTCGAATTTGCATTCCAAGAGCAAGACTTGTCAACACTAAACCCCAAAAAAACTCACGCCTAAAGAGTAAAATAAGACCAGCGATAACAAACGGAAAAAAACTAACCGCTAAAGCTTTAGTGTTATGTCCTACTTGAAGTATAATCAGCAGATAGGTTGAAAATCCAAAGGCTAAAGCACCAAATAGGGCTGTTTGCCATGGTATTTTTAAAATTATTAGGAGCAAATACGCTCCAAATAGATATAAAAAAAGGATGTGTGTGGGGCGGGGTAAAATTCTAAAAAAGCTGTAAATGGGGCTTAAAAAATCAATCGGATACTGAGCGCCTAGCTGATAGGTGGGCATACCTCCATAGGCATTGTCAATCCAATAGGTTTCGTTAGCTGTTTTAGCACGATAATCTTTGAGCTGCCTTGACATGCCCTCATATTGACGAATGTCAGACTGTAATAAAGTTTTACCGGAAAGAACAGGATAGTAGAACAATAAAGACACCAAAGTAAAACCCAAAACAACAATACCGTGGATATAGGCTTTATTTTTGATAAAAGAATCAATCCAGTTCTTCATAATCAATATATTCTCCTATGG
>CAZOWC010000033.1:0-10304 GCA_964583375.1 uncultured Flavobacteriaceae bacterium | reverse complement strand
TGGGGATACCGAGGCGAGTTCGTTCTCCTCTTTTCTGAATTGAATTGTACCACTTAAGCATGTTTTCTTTTGGATATGCTGCCCGAGTATTAAAGTGATTCATGTTATTATTGATCATCATTTCTGATGAAGAATCCATAAGTAAACTGAAAGGATCTGAAAAATTAGCCTGTTCCATCAAACTACCGTCAGGATTAACTCCAATCATGTTTATAAATACAGAGCCTGCCTTTTCTTGCAGATTCATTTGAGAAATTAAATCTTCAACACGATTTTCAATTGGCTCATTGATGTTTTCGTATAAATCTCTTTTTCCGTTTTTATTTAAATCCCTATAAGATTCTCCATTGATCATCAGTGTTGGAGCTTCTGGACCTAATTGAGAAAGATAGCTAGAACTTTGTCTTTTCGATTTAATCGAAAAAATAAGAATACTTAAAAGTAATAGTAGAATTAAACTCAGGAGACCAATGCCAAGAATTTTAAGAAATCTCTTTATTAAAATCATTGCAACTCTCGTATTTTTATATTTTTAAAGTAGGCTTTCCCAGGATGGTCTTGAAAGCAAATTGAACCGGTCTTAAACTTCCCAAAATCAAACCATCTTTTGTCACCTAAGTAGGGATAGTCATCTGATTTTGAAAATTTACTAAAAGCTATTTTTTCATCCCAAAGGGGACCATTTAATGGGAATTCGTTGATAAGGATATTGTTGAGTTTTACAGTACCAAGATTGGTTCTATGATTAATTTTAATGTGGTAGTTATTCCATTCTCCAGCTGGGTTAACCTTGATTTTATCATTTGGAGAAAACAAATCATATAAGGCACCTAGATAATGTTTTTTCTGATCCAAATCAGTCATGATATTATTGAGCTCTATCTCACCTCCTAATATTTGTTCTGGTGCTTCATAGGCGTCAGTGTCAATAATTTGAATTTCAGGACCTGTTTGGTAAGGAAATTTATAGACTATTTCTTCATTTACACCCCACATAAATCCACTGTTGCCACCTTTTTCAATTTTCCAATCGAATGAAATTTCAAAGTCAGTATAGTGTTTATCTGAAAGCAAACTCGAATCTTCGTCACCTGATTCTAATCCTGAGATTTTATCAAAAATCAAAACATCATCAACTACCTTCCAACCTTTTTTAGACCCATCATCTTGAAAAATATGCCACCCGCTTAAGTTTTTATCTAGGATTACATTCTCCCATTCAGGGTCTTTAGATTGACAACTAAAAAAAATGCAAATTATGAATATGTAATAGTATTTCATGGAAAATTATTTTTATGAAAATATCAACTTTAGATTCAATACTATAAAATTTTTATAATTATTTTCTGGTTTATTTAACTTTTGAGCTGAAGCTGCTCTTTATAAACCAAAATTATTATCTTTCTTTACATTATATTTAAAATTGCTAATATGAAATATCGAGGTCTTAGTTTTTTAATAATCTTTCCAATTTTGATATTTATTTTTTCTTGTTCAGCAGAAAGTTCTAAAGATGGATCTTTTTTAGATAAAGTTAATGACATAGTTTGGACTGGTGGAACTAATTTTAAATCATTTCAAAGTGAGCCATTTAAATTATTTGTCGTTGAGGATGGTATTTGTATTGAGTTTAACGAGGGCGATAATATTGTGAGAGGAAATAAAATCAGTTATACTGTTGTCCAAAACAACACAGATACACTCAAACTTGGCTATAGAGTTTCAGGAGATCAAGTAAATCATTGTGGTACATTTACCTACTATTTAGATTCAGCAGAAAACCTAATACGAACTTACCGAGATTGCAATGCGAGTTACTATATGGAGGATAAGCAGTGGAGTTTTTACAAAGCAGAAAAAAAATTAGATCAAGTTTGCATTGACCTTGAGAATTAACTTAAAGATTATTTTCTTTTAAAATTTAGACACTCTTCTCTTATTAGAAGAGTAACGTTTTTACCGGCCTCTATTCCTTTTATAGGAGGCATGATGACTTCTAGCATTGTATTTATCTGATGATGGTCTGTTTTAGTCTCCGGGTCAGGCATGTAGACTAAACCAAAATAGTTTTGCTCTTTAAAGACTAATTCTACCTCAAAAAAGTAGAAGTTTTCTGGAGGAATAAAATTGGACCAATTCACCCTCTTAATAAAATGAGTTGGTTTATTGATACTATATTCAAGAGGATTAATATCTATATTAATTGTGCCTCTATAGTATTTTCTTAAATCAAGTCCTTTTTGTTTAAAATGAGGTAATTGAAGAATTAATGTACCATTGGGATATCTTGGATCTTTTCCTCTACCTGAGGCTACACCATATCCTGAAATGACTTTACCTTCAATTGTATTCATCTGCTATAAATTTGCACCTCCATCTACAGCTAGGGCCGTACCTGTAATAAAAGAAGATTCGTCAGAAACCAACCAGCATATTGCATCCACAACTTCTTTAGCAGTACCAAGTCTTCCAACTGGGTGCATAGCAATAGCTTTATTTCGTTTTTCTGAAGTATCAAAAGCTCGATCTGCCATTGGGGTTTCAATAACAGCAGGGCAAACTGCATTTACTCTTATATTGTCTTGGGCATATTCTAAAGCGGTAGCTTTTGTCATTCCTACCACCCCAAACTTAGCAGCATGGTACCCAATACCAGCACCTCCTGCCTGCAACCCTGCCAATGAAGCTACATTAACTATTGCACCTTTACCTCTTTTTTGCATTTCAGGGAGTTGATATTTCATTGACAACCAGACTCCCTTGAGGTTAATTGCTATGACATCATCCCAAACACTTTCTTTATAATCAGCCGTTTTGACATCAGGAGTTCCCTCAATTCCAGCATTATTGATGGCAATATCCAATCCTCCAAAGTGTTTTATGCCAGTTTCTATTACAGTTTTTATATCTTCGGCTTGCGTAAAATCTGCAAGAACAAAAATTGCTTGACCGCCTTGTTTTTTCATCTCCTCGACTAGAGCTTCATTTGCATCTTTATTTCTTGATGCAAGAATTACTTTTGCCCCCTGTTTAACAAAGCTTATAGCTGCTTCTTTTCCAATCCCGGAGCTACTCCCACTTATCAATACTACTTTATTCTTAAAACGTTGTTTTTCTATATGTGTCATTTTATTTTTTTTTGGTGAGAACAGTTTCTAATTCCTCGAGTGTTTTATTTTTTGTTTCAGGCATGAGCTTCCAAACAAAGATCAATTGGAATATCATAATTATTGCAAAAAATGCAAAAGTAAACCCGCCTCCTAAAGTGCTGGTAACATAAGGGAAAGTTGCAGCGATCAATGCAGCAAAGACCCAGTGTGTTCCGCTTCCCAGAGAATTTCCATATGAGCGAACATGATTCGGAAATATTTCAGATATAAAAACCCAAATAACTGCACCTTGACCTATTGCGTGTGAAGCAATAAAAGTAAATACTAAAGAAGGGATTAAAAGTGTACCAGCTCCAAATCCTGTATAAAATGCCAATGAAATAAGCCCTAATGTTAAAATATATCCAAAGGAACAGATATACATCAAAAACTTACGCCCCATTTTATCTATTAAAAAGATACCAATTAAAGTTGCTATAAGATTTATAACTCCCACACCCACAGAGGACAATAACGCTGCACTTTCACCCATTCCTGTTTCAGCAAAAATACGAGGAGAGTAATAAATTACTGCATTGATTCCAGAAAGTTGGTTAAAAAAAGCAATTAAAAAAGCGAGTATAATTGAAAAATTGAATTTACCAGACACAAATTCTTTAAAGGTCCCTGAATTTTTATTTTCGTATATGTTAGATTGGATTTGGATAATATTTTCCTCTACTGTTTCGGGATCAATTTCTTTTAATACTTGTCTTGCTTCATCTATTTTTCCTTTTTTTAAAATCAACCATCGGGGACTCCTGGGAACTAAAAAAATCATAAATACAAAGAGTGCTGCAGGAATACTTTCAATTCCTAGCATAAACCTCCAATTCCCGTCAGAAGCACCACCAATAAAATAATTTGATAAATAAGCTATCAAAATTCCAATTACAATATTCAATTGGAATAGTGCGGTGAGTTGACCCCTTTTAGAGGCGGGTGAGATTTCGGAAATATACATAGGTGCGGTAACAGAGGAAGCACCAACCGCTAACCCTCCAATAAACCTAAAAAACATTAAAGAATATACTTCTGGAGCTACTGCAGAGCCTATTGCCGATACAAGGTATAAAACTGCTATCCATATTAGTGTTTTTTTCCTTCCCAAGGATTCAGAGGGAAATCCTCCTAAAAGAGCCCCAATTACAGTTCCATATAATGCCATTGCAACCGTTTGTCCAATCATGGCATCACTTAAATTCCAAAGATTTTGAATTTCTTGTTCTGCTCCTGAAATTACGGCTGTATCAAAACCAAACACAAATCCTCCAAAAGCAACAATGACTGACCACAATACTATCTTAGTATAATTCATTTATGTTAGTAGTTTCTATTTTTTAGATAGTAACAATATAAATAAAATTTGCCTACTGTATCAGCTTTGATTTATCACACTTGGATTTAAATAACGCAAGGAATTAAATTCTGGAATATAAAAATTAAGGCTGCTTCACTACCAGATATGCAGAACATTGGAAGGCCTAAAAAAATGAGATGGTTAATTTTATCATCTCTATTAATTTTTGGTTAAAACTTTAATAAAAAATTTTCAGCACAAAACTTAATCAATTTTAAATTCTTAATAAAAAAGACTTGAATGTCCAGTATCCAGCAAACTTCTGATAGATCAGAAAAATCTAATCTGTCTATAACGATAGCCTAATTTAAGCAATAATCGTCTTAAACTTTTTTAGGGATGTAAAAAAGCCCTCAAAGGGAGCTTTTTTATTATAAAGTCCTTTTATAAATGCAACATATTGGAAGTTTGTTATAGGTTTCGTCAGGAGCTTTTTCTAAAGGTGTATCATGTCCAACTTTTGCAATTTCAGTCTGGATCTCCTGTAAATTTACTTTTTCGGAATTGTATACTACAGATAGAATATTGGAAGGAATGTCCCAGTTGGCGACTTTTAATCCTTTTACATTGAGTGCTGCTTTTTCAATTCGCTTTTTACACATTTCGCAGTTTCCACTTACCTCAAAATTAGTTTTTTTATTTTTCTGAGCACTAAGCGTTAGGGGTAGTATTAGTAGAAAGATGACAATTAAATTTTTCATAAACTAAATTTTTTATAAATGTAATTATAAATTCCAACGTAGCCCTGCATAAAGCATTCTACCAAAAACAGGAGCAAAAACTTGAGCTGTATCAAATGCGCTTCCGAAGGGATCTTCTGCTCCAATTATTGGGTTGATTTGTTTGTAATTCCCAAGATTTTCTACTCCGGTATAAATCTCAAATTTAGCATTGAAAGCACGGGTTAATTGACTGTTCCATAATCCGTAAGCAGGCGAATAACTTCCTGAGGGATCTCTTTGTGTACTAACCAGTCGTTGTTTTCCCAATGCATGAAAAGTTAAATCCCAACGCCATTGGGCTTCAACATTGTTTCTTTTGGATTCCCAGCCTAGGTTAGCGAAATATCGATGTTGTGCTTGTAAAGGGCGCTGAATAAAACCAGAAATGTAGGTTGTTTTGACATCGTAGTTTTTGTAAGCCAGGCGTAGGTTTAAGGCTTCCGTTGGGGCGTAATCTAGAGCGATTTGTAAGCTGTTTGCTCTACTTTTACCGTTGAGATTATAAAATTTGATTAGCCCTTCCTGTTCCCAATCCACTACTACTTGGTTGATAAAGTTCGTAATATAATAATCAGCTGTGAGATCACCAGCCTTGCCGAAGAGCTTGAATATCTGACGGACACTCAAGCCGTAATTCCACGCTTTTTCGGGGTTTAATCCGTAAATAGTTCCCCCACTATTTAGTATATTGATTTGGCGGTTGGTTCCGAACAGGGTTTGATTTTCAGCAAAGATATTGGCGGCTTTTCTTCCATTCCCCATAGAGAGTCGAATAATGGTGTTTTCTTCAGGGAGGTATCTCAAATGAATTCTTGGAGTAATAAAAGTACCTAATTGGTTGTGCCGATCAATTCGAACCCCAGCTACCAAAGAAAAATTTTCTAAATTTTCATAACTATATTCAAAAAAACTACCCAAAGAACGATCACTCCGATTATAATTAAAAGCATCTACCAATTCTAGATAGCGATCGTAAGAAAAATTAATACCTGCTTTAAATTTATTCTTTGTATTGCCAATAATAGTGTTATATAATAGATTAGCATAGAAACTTTGATGATTTATATTATAGGTCCTAGAGCTGTAAAAAGCCTCTTGGTCATGTTGACTAAAAGCAGATTGAAACCCAAAACTTCTGTAAGAAAATCCAGGAAAGACATAGCCTATTTTTAAAGAAGTATCCACTCTATTGGTTTTGATTTCGCTTCCCCAAAAATTTGTTTTATCTCGATCCTGATTAGGATTAAAACCCAGAGTCCCAAGTTGTTTATTGTCTTCCATCAAGCGAATACTTCCAAATCCAACCCAGCCCTTTTCAGCATCGGTGAATTGCCATCGATTTAAAACATTATACTGTTTTGCTATAGGAACGTCTAGAAATGTATCGCCGTTTCTGTCCATTTCTTGAGTTCTTTGGTTGCCATGAACAAAAACTCCACTGCTCCATTTGTCGCTGATTTTCCAGTTTCCCTGCAGGTTTATCTCATTTCTACCATTTGCTGAAGTAAAAAGATTAAAAAACAAAGGAACATCAGAAAAAGGCTTCTTAATCTCAGTATTGATTTGTCCAGCAATACTTTCGAAACCATTGACAACGCTACCAGTACCTTTAGTTATTTGAATGCTTTCAATCCAAGTTCCTGGAGTAAATGAAAGTCCGTATGCTTGAGAAGCACCACGTACCATAGGAATGTTTTCTTCTGTAATTAACAAATACGGACTTGTAAGTCCAAGCATTCGTATTTGTTTAGTACCAGTTAGTGCATCGGAAAAATTTACATCTATTGAGGGGTTGGTTTCAAAACTTTCTGAGAGATTACAACAGGCTGCTTTTAGTAATTCAGCACTGTTTACTGTGACAATATTCTGTGCTTCTAGATAGGATTTTTGGATGGCTTTCCTTCTTTGAGTAAGTGTTACTTCATCCAACTCTCCAACTGTATTTTCTTCTAAAAACCTAGTAACTAAACGGTTGTTTTTTAAGCTTAGGGTGTCTGACTTAAATCCTAAATAACTAATGATAAGTTTTTTATCTGTACCCAAATAGGGTAATGAGAATTTCCCTTCCTCATTACTTACGGTTCCAGTATCAGTATTCATCCAATAGATACTAGCCCCAATTAAGGGGATCGTTTCGTTACCATTTTTTGCAAGTACTCTTCCTTCTAAAGTATCTTGTGCATTAAGGTAAAGTCCACAAAGGCTTATGAGTAGTATTTTGTAAATTTTCATTATGTTCTTTTATGTTAATAATTTATTCTATTCGGTGAGGAATAATTTTATTAATCATAAAAAACCAAGGATTGATTTATCAAAAAGAGTTTTCCTGATTCAGGAGGAGGGTACCAAATTGAAAATTTTTCTACCTTAACTATATTGAGCTGTTCTAATAATTGAGATGGTAATAAAGTGTTTTTAATAAAAGATAACTCTTGCGAATGGAATTCAGTTTGGTTTTTTTGAGGCTCGTGGTTTTGAAATAAAAACACTTCGTCCGCACAGCAAGATTTTTTAGAGAATGAAGTTTTGTCAGAAGTTTGAGAATATGCTCCATCACCCATATCGCATTTTTGCGGATTGTATGCAATAGAAATCTCAGCGATGGAATTACCACAATAATGAATATTCACAGCAAAACCTACTCTAGTACCAAAAATAAGAGCTGCAAAAAATAAACTAAAAATCTTATATCTATTCACATTGCAAATATAATGGATTTAGAATAAGAAAAGCTATGGCCGGTATCTAAAAACCCCACAATAAGTAAAATGAAGTAGCTGTTTATCAATTATATAGAATTGTTTTGAAATGTTTAAAGTGTATATTTATATTTTATAATGGTTTGCTTGGTTTAAATAGATTTTTAAAAGAATAATTAAATTGTTTAATAATAAATATCCAACTTATGAATTCTCAAATAATTTTTTGGCTTCTATCTTTATTAATAACATTTAATTTATCATCATGTAAGGAAAAGACAAAGCATTTGCCCAAGAACTCTTCCAATAAGTTACAAGATTATATTCGAGACCGAAAAAATTTTAGCTATAAATTAGAAGATAGCATAAGGATTGATAGAGCCATTATTTATCGTTTCAAGATGAATTCAGGGAAGTGGTTGACTAACGAAGAGGTTAATGAGCCTCTTTGGTGGCATTGGTTAGATATTGTAGTTCCAGATATTATTGATACTCAAACTGCATTACTTTTTATTGGTCCAGGGAGTAAAGAGGATAGCAAAAAATATTTAGATAATCTAAGTATACAAAAAGCCATTGAGAATAAATCGATTGTAAGTCATGTTAGTAATATCCCTTTTCAACCATTAAGATTTATAGATTCTGATAGCATAGCGCGTTACGAGGATAATTTAATTTCTTATGGATGGAATCAGTTTTTAACAAATGGAGCTCTTGAGAAAGATGTTGAATGGTTAGCTAGATTTCCCATGACAAGAGCTGTAGTTAGAGCTATGGATGTAGTTCAAGAATTTACTATGTCAGAAAAACATGCTGTAAAAGACTTTTTTATTTCAGGTGCTTCAAAGCGAGGATGGACGACCTGGACAACAGCTGCAGTTGACCAAAGAGTTATCGGCATGGCTCCTGTTGTTATTGATCTCTTAAATCTAAAACCTTCTTTTGAACATCATTATAGATTATATGGTGACTGGTCACCAGCAATTCAAGATTATGTAGATTTCAATATTATGAATTGGATGCAAACCCCAGCTTTTAAAAGGTTATTAGGGTTCGTTGAACCCTATGAATTTAAAGAACGTTTTTCAATGCCTAAATTAATTATCAACGGAACAATTGATGAATTTTTTGCTACTGATTCTTGGAAGTTTTATTGGGATGACCTTCCTGGAGACAAATATCTACAATATGTTCCAAATGGGAATCACGGTTTACTTGGGAGCTATCAAACACTTAATATTTTCTCATTTTATGACCGACTCATTCACCAAAAAAAAATACCTAAAATTGAATGGGAAATTAAAGATGATACTTTTAATCTTAATATAAATCCAAATATTCCTTATGAAATCAATTTGTGGTCTTGCATAAATCCTAAAGCAAGAGACTTTAGAATTTGGGAAGTAGGAAGGAGTTGGAAAAAAGAGGCGTTAGCGATAAAGTCGTCAGGGAATTATAAGATTAAAGCACCTGTTAATGAAGGTTATACTGCCTCATTAGTTGAAGTTATTTTTTATCCACAAAGCTCAAGTCCTATTATTCTTTCAACGGGAACTAAAGTTTTACCTGAAAAATATGATTTTTCTCCTTACAAAATAAAGTAAAAATCAAAAAATTGAGTGCTTATAAAGACATGATATGTTGCCCTGTTGATGACAAAAACAAACGTTTTTTACTAGGGAAAAAAGGGAAGTAATGAAATACTAGCTATTGGACTAAATCCAAGCACAGCCAACGAAGATAATTTAGATCCTACCACAAGAAATATAAAAGTAATTGCACAGATTAATTGATGCCACAGTTGATAAGCCTTTACGCCTTGAGAACTCCAAAGCCTAGTAATCTTCCAAAAAAAGTTAATCAAGTTATTGCAAAATAAAAACCCTCAACTTGGGATGTAATTCTAAATTATCCTTTTAATTTGAAAAATATCTGGGTCCAACTGAAAGACTATTATGACCATATCCAATTTTTATGAATTTTTGATTTTTAACTAACTCAAAATCTCCTTTAACATCGTAGACTTCAATTCGTCCATGTGCTGGACTTCCGAGAAATAATTTATCACCTTCAGGGGAAAACTCAATTCCTTGACTTCCACCTGCTGCGTCTAAATAATATAGAATCTTTGGCTTTTTAGAGGAAATATCAATAACTGCAAGACTATTCTTTGTTTTCTCTAAACAAGTTGCTACTGCTAATTTACCATTAGGGTGAAATGCAAAACTCTCAATACCATCACCAACTTGTTTTATAACACCAGTTATTTTTGGCTTCTTAAGAGTTAGATCTGCAATTAAAATATCTGCAAAATTTATTCCATTATCAAAAGTTCGTTGACTTATAAAACCTCTTTTTCCATCAGGTGTTATTC
>CAZOWC010000032.1:0-10391 GCA_964583375.1 uncultured Flavobacteriaceae bacterium | reverse complement strand
GTGAAGATCTTTAAAGATAGACATGATTTCCTGGCTTGTTTCAGGGTCCAAATTACCTGTTGGTTCGTCGGCTATTATGAGTTCAGGATGATTTAGCAACGCACGGGCAATGGCAACTCGTTGCTGCTCACCGCCTGAAAGTTCAAAAGGAAATTTATGGAAGTCGGATCCCACTTTTACCATATCAAGTACTTCGTTGACACGAGTTTGTATTTTTTGTTTGTCATTCCAACCGGTTGCCTTTAAAACAAAAGCAAGGTTGTTATATACAGTTCGGTCATGCAATAGTTTAAAATCTTGAAAAACAACTCCCAATTTCCTCCTAAGAGAAGGAATATCTCGCTCCTTCAACTTTTCTAAATCATAGCCCACGATAGAGCCATTCCCACCCGATAATGACAAATCGCCATAGAGTACTTTGAGTAAGCTGCTTTTTCCGGTCCCAGTTTTCCCGATTAAAAAAATAAAATCGCCAGAATTTACATTAAAATTAATGTCTGTTAAAACAACCTTATTTTCATTTTGAATTGTAGCATTTTGAAGAGAAACTACAGTCTTTAGCATTGAATATTTGATTTTAGTTAAAGGTATGTTTTTTGTAGAATTCGGTGATATTTTGTTAATAAAAATATACGTTTCAGCAGTTTTTATCGTTTAAAATGCGTATCGAAACGAGTACCTTTATACGGATGATTTTTCCTTCAAAAAAAAGTCGGATTTACTACTATGCAACATTTTTGTTTCCTCTTTTTTTATGGAGTCAACTCTATCATTCTCAGGGATCATATGACCTGGCAGCGCGCTATTTTGGTTTAGGGTATTTTCCAGCTTCATGGCAGGCAAGTGTATTTGCTAATGATGCCTATGTCTCAGCTGAAGAACAGCAGCAAAATCAATTTAATTTATTGTCCAATGCCCTTCGACTCAATTATTCAGCAGCGGAAAAAATGTTAATGCAGTTTAAAAGCGAGTATCCAAATGCTAAAGAATCAGCTATCATAGATTTTGATGTTGCGAATTATTATTTCAATAACGAGAAATACCGCTACGCCCTAAAATGGTTTTCTAGAGTTTCTGAAAGTCAAATACCAAAACTTGAGATCCCTGTTTATAATTTCAACAAAGGGTATACCCTCTTTTCCGCTAAGCGTTACAAACAGGCCAAACCGTATTTAGAAAAGGTAAAGAACGATAAAGAATACGAATCAGATGCTCACTATTACCTTGGTCATATAGCATATCAGTTGGATGATTACGATACAGCAGTATCTGAATTTAGCGATATTTCAGACCCTGATCAAAAAGAAAATTTAAACTATTTTCAAGCAGATATGAATTTCCGTTTGGGTCGTTTTAATCAGGCTATTGAATTAGGAAAAAAGGTACTTAACGATCCTGCTGTTGATATAGTCTCAGAGGCCTCAAAAATCATAGGAGAAAGCCATTTTAATCTGGGTGAATATGCTGCTGCCATACCCTACCTAGAAGCCTACAAAGGAAAAAAAGGTAAATGGAACAATATTGACTATTACCAACTGGGATTTGCTTATTACAAGACACAAACCTATGACAAAGCCTTGACTCAGTTTAATAAAATTGCCAGTGGGAATAATGCCTTAGCACAAAATGCCTATTATTATTTGGCTGATTGTTATCTCAGGATGAATAACAAGACAGCAGCTCAAAATGCTTTTAAAAGAGCTTCAGAAATGAATTTTGACCCTGAGGTTAAAGAAGATGCTTTTTTAAATTATGCTAAGTTGAGTTATGAGATTGGAAATCCTTATGAAACTCCCCCGCAAGTATTAATTAATTTCTTGGATGCTTATCCCAAACACCAACAGTCAGAATTGATAAGAGAACTCTTGGTAAGCTCCTATACTAAAGAAGGCAATTATCTGGAGGCAATTAAAATTTTAGATGAAAAAAGCGGCTATAAAGATAAAGAAACACTCGAGCAAGTGATTTTGCTTCAATCAATCGTAGAATTTAATAACGCTAAATACGGTGAATCGAGTAACTTATTAAAGCGAGTTTTAAAAATAAATGAAAATGAGTTTGTTGAGGCCTTTGCACTTTATTGGCTAGGACGTTCTGAGTATGAAAGAAATCAGTTCGACAGTTCTTTGGAGTATTTTAAAAAATTTAAAAAACATCCAAAGCGAAAGCTGGTAGATTCCTACAAAAGAATTGACTACGACATTGGGTACGTATACTTTAAATTGGGAGAGTATCCTTTTGCCTTGACTGCTTTCGAAGAATTTGACTCTGAAAACAGCACCTTTGATCCCAGTTTTCAGAGAGATACTTTTTTAAGAATGGGAGATTGTTCATTTGCCATGAGAAAGTATTGGCCAGCAATGGAATATTACAATAAAGCGGTTGCACTAAATGAATCAAAAGGAGCATATCCCAACTTTCAAAAAGCAATGAGCTATGGTTTTGTTGATCGAAATCCAAAAAAAATTGAGACCCTATTGATGCTTCAGCGCCAATACCCCAAAGACCCCCTTTTAGATGATACTTTGTTCGAACTGGCTTCTGCTTTCAGTAGGGAAGGGAATTTCAACAATGCAATCGCTACTTATGATCGCTTACTCAATGAATTTAATACTAGTCCTTATTTAGCTCAGACTGCCTTAAATAAAGGCTTGATTTTGTATAATACCGAGCGCTATGCCCAAGCCCAAAAAGTCCTTGAAGAGGTGGCTGTAAAATACAAACGCTATGCAGTAGCACAACAGGCCGTAAGAACGCTCCGAGAACTTGCGGTAGATCAGGGGGCAGTTCGTGAATTTACCCAGTGGGTAAGATCTCACGGCTTGACAACTTTTACAGATAACGAATTAGAAAAAACAGCTTTTGAAGCTGCAGAAAAACGTTTTTTAGAGGGAAATGTTAATGCTGGAGAAAGTTTGCTGTCTGAATATTTGGAGAATTATCCGCAGGGAACCTATTACCTGACAGCAACCTACTATTTAGCAGAACTCTATTTTAAAAAGCAAGACCTGGAAAATGCTCAATTGGCCTATGAGGAGCTCGCTCAGGGTGTTATTACAAATTACAGTGAAAAAGCTCTCGTTCGTCTTGTTAGTTTGCTAAAAAATAAATCAGAGTTAGGGCGGTCGATTCCATATCTAGAAAAACTTGATTCAATTGCATCATTTAAGGAAAATAAGCGATTTGCTCTTTTGAATTTAATGCAAGCCCATTATTTAGAAGAAGCCTACCTTAAAACATTGTCTTTAACAGAACGAGTTCTGAAGTTGCCCGACTTAGAGTCGAGTTTAAAATGGGACGCATTAACCTTAAAAGCTAAATCGGCATTGGCGATTAAAGATACTTTGACCGCTGCTGCTACTTTTAAAATGTTAGAGACCGCTCCTGAGCCCAATATTATTGCTGAAGCTCTTTATTTCAGAGCATATCAATTATATGTTGATAAACAATTTGAAGTCTCTAATACAGTAATAGGTAAAATTGCACAATTGGGATCTGCCAGTGGGATTTGGAATGTAAAGGCTCTACTGCTCTTAGCTAAAAATTACTATGCATTAGAAGACAGTTTTCAGGCTGTATTCGTGCTTGAATCAGTAATTGAAAATTTTGATACGTATCCTAACCAAATTGAAGAAGCCGAAAGTCTATTAGAGCTTTATGCAGTAAACGAAAAATCAGAAGCTGATGAAAATTAATAACTTTTTCGTTTATACTGTACTACTCATCTGGTTTAGCCCTAGTTTTATGTTTGCTCAAGATGAAGCAGATGAAGGTCTTTCAACCCAAGAGGTGCTCGTTGTAAAATCTTACACCCCTAGCTTATCTGATGCTTTTAAGATAACTGAAGGTCCAAAAATTCCTGATAGCTTAAAGGCAACAAATAAAGCACTGACGTATAAAATTATGCCAGTAGATGTAGTTTCCACCTTTGAACCTAATAAAGCCTCTCCTTTAAAATTAAAAAAACGTTTTTCTTCAACACCTTTTAATACATTTTTTAGTGGAGGCTTCGGCTTTATGAGTCAGCTTTACCTCAATATTTCAAGTGTCATAGAGCTTGATCGAAGACAGCGTTTTGGTCTGAATGTCTATCGAGATGGATTTGGCAGTGATGTAGGAAATTCGCTGTTAAAAAGCTCACAGAGTTTTAGTCAGTTTGGAACACATCACAACTTGAGAAGCAACAATTACAATGTCAATACTCAACTGCAATTTACGGCTCAGAAAAACAATTATTACGGGCTGTACGATCACAATTGGGACAATTTCCTCATTGAATCTATAACGCCGGAAGTAAAAAGGAATTATTTTAAGTTTAGAACCTACTGGGATTGGTTTGATTCTTTTTTAAGGAGTTTGTCTTTTCAGGCCAACATTACTTCTGATAATTTTACAACTTCCGAGCAACAACTACATATCAAAGCAGATTTTACGACACCCTTTTCTGGAGGTAAATTTCAAGCGAATACAGAAATTCAAGGGCAAAATAGTTTGTTTAGCCAGCCTTTTTTTGAAAATCAAACCCAAGAATTTACTCAGGGAATAGGGAAAGTGGGCTTGGAGTGGCTGTACAATGAGAATGATTTAAAACTTAAAATTGGAGTAGGCGTGGCCTATTTTGAAGGTGATGAAAGTTTGAGTTCAAAACTAAATTATTATCCAGAAATTGAGATTTTTTATCAAAAGAAAGGAAATTCAATAGCGCCCTATCTTACAGCCAGTGGGGGAGTTAGATTGAATAGTTATCGTGAGACTGTGTTTCTCAATCCTTACATAGCCCCAATTACCGACTTGAAACCAACACTGAATAAGTATAATGCAGCTTTAGGAATTCGTTCTAGCGTATCTTCTGTCTTAAACTTTAACTTTGGACTATTGTATGACCAGGTTGAAAACTATCAATTTTACCAGCGTTTGCCTTTAAATATAAAAGTAAGTAATGATGCATACAGGCTCTCAAATGCATTTGAGAATAACTATGCCAATGTCGATTTGTATGGGGTCAAAGCTCAAATAAGGATTGATTTGACAAAAAATAATTTTGTTCATTTCGAAACTGTTTACCGCTATTTCGAACTTACTGATGATCAAGTATTGTTTAATATTCCAGCTTTGCAGATGAATTGGAAAAGTCAATTTAAATTTAAAGATATTTTAACTTTGGCTGTTAACGGTGAAGTCTTGGGTAACAGAACTGCTTTAGAATACATCGTTTTACAAAACCAAGCAAATCAAAGTATTTATTCTGAGGAAATTAGTTTACCCTTATTTTTAAGGTCAACAGCACATCTCACTCTAAAGCTCAATGAACAATTCGACGCTTTCATCAAAGGGAGATTCTCCAATAGCGACATCCACGGTCAATGGGGTTATTTTCAAGAACCGTCTTTTATACTGCTTGGAGGAATAACGTATAAATTTGATTTTCAATACTAATGTATCCCAATTAAATCGTAAAAAAGTATTTTAAATGAAATCATTGATTTTCATTACATTTGCCCAGTTTAAATTTAATCATCCAAGTCACATAATCAATATGAAAATAAAAAGACTTTATGTTGCATTCGGCCTAACAGTCGGTATACTGTTTTCTTCTTGTCAGAGTAAAATGGATTTAATAGTTCATAATGCTAATGTCTACACTATGGGGGAGAGCAAGTCTAAAGCCTCTGCATTTGTAGTCAACGAAGGTAAATTTGTTGATGTAGGCGGTAAAGAGCTCTTAGAGCGATACACCGCGAAAAAAGTACTTGATTTACAGGAGTTGCCCGTTTATCCAGGGTTTATTGATTCTCATTGCCATTTTTTAAGTCTTGGTTTGAGTTTGAATAAGGTTGATTTGGTCGGAACGAAGAGCTTTGAGGAAGTTTTAGATCGCGTTAAACGTTATGCGACAAACAAGGAACTAATGGCAATCACTGGTCGTGGATGGGATCAAAATGATTGGGCAGTCAAAAAGCTTCCAAACAAGGAGGAATTAGACGTCCTGTTTCCAGATACTCCTGTCGCATTGAGACGAATTGATGGTCACGCATTGTTGGTGAATCAAAAAGCCTTAGAACTCGCTGGAATTACTTTAGAATCTGAAGTAGCAGGAGGTCAAATTTTAAAGGAAAATGGAAAATTAACAGGTGTTCTTATTGATGCACCTATGGAAATGGTGACTAATATTCTTCCTAAACCAAGTGTTGAAGAGAAAATTAAAGCACTTCAGGATGCAGAAGAAATTGGTTTTGCTTACGGCTTAACGACAGTCTCCGTTGCAGGTTTAGACAAGGATGATATTTTTTTAATTGACAGCCTTCACAAAACTGGAGCGCTCACCATGAGAATTTATGGCATGATTTCTAATTCCCAAGAAAACATGGATTATTTTCTTAAAGAAGGGCCTTATAAAACCGATAAACTTAACATTCGCTCATTTAAAGTTTATGCAGATGGAGCTCTCGGTTCAAGAGGTGCTGCACTTAAAAATTCATATAGCGATCTAGGCAATCATATCGGTGCTTTTATCACTTCCAAGGATTCACTAGAGGTTTTAGCATACAGGTTAGCAGCTTCTCCTTTTCAAATGAATACCCATGCTATAGGTGATGCAGCAAATCAAGTAGTACTCGAGGCTTACAATAAAGCTTTGGTGTTTTCTGACGATCCAAGATGGCGCGTTGAGCACGCCCAGATTATCGATACCAACGACATCAAGTTATTTAATAGAAAAATTATTCCTTCGGTGCAACCTACCCATGCCACTAGCGATATGTATTGGTCAGAAGATCGTTTAGGTGAAGATCGTCTGTATGGTGCTTATGCCAATAAAGCGCTACTCGAACAATCGGGTAGAATAGCTTTAGGTACTGACTTTCCTGTGGAAGATGTGAATCCTTTTAAAACATTTTATGCTGCAGTAGTCCGTAAAGACAGTGAGGCTTTTCCAGAAGAAGGGTATCTCCCAGAAAATAAATTATCCGAGATTGAAGCTCTAAAAGGGATGACTATCTGGGGAGCTTATGCAAACTTTGAAGACAAAGAAAAAGGTTCAATTGAAGCTGGTAAAGTAGCAGACTTTATTATACTGGACCGAGATATTATAAAAGTGAATGAAAAACGTATCCTTAAGACTCGTGTCGTTGCCACTTTAGTGGACGGAAAAATCGTTTATAGCAATAGAATTAACTAGGCTGTCGCTTATTTTTTTTCATTTAAACTAAAGTTTCTTACTCTAAAGTTTATAAATAAGCTTAAATGAGCTTTTTAAGTTTATTTTTTTAACTAATAATCTATATTGCTATTAATATATTTCTCCATAGCGTATTTTTGATAAAAAAATATTATGTGTGGCATTGTATGTGCTTTTGATCTAAAGCAATCTTCTGAGAAATTAAGACAAGAACTATTAGAAATGTCCAAAAACCTTCGTCATCGAGGACCAGATTGGAGTGGGATTTACAGTTCTAGTCAAGCGATCATGGTCCACGAACGCTTGGCCATAGTGGATCCTACCTCAGGGAAACAACCCTTGATTAGCCCATCAGGTGATTTAGTCTTAGCAGCTAATGGAGAAATATACAACCATCGCGAGTTAAGAGCTCCTTATGAGTCTTCATATCAATTTAAAACCCAATCAGATTGTGAAGTAATTTTAGCTCTTTATGAAAATGAAGGGCCTTCTTTTGTTGAAAAATTAAACGGAATTTTTGCATTTGCAATTTTTGATGAATCTAAGAATGAATTTTTTATTGCCCGTGATCATATGGGAATTATCCCGCTTTACATGGGATGGGATGGCGACGGAACATTTTATATTGCATCTGAATTAAAAGCTTTGGAGGGAGTTTGTTCCAAAATTGAATTGTTTCCTCCAGGACATTATTTTCACAGTTGTGACAGTGAGCCCACAGCCTGGTATAACCCCGATTGGAAAGCGTTTGACAATGTAAAAAACAATATGACCTCGATTGAGGATCTTCACGATGCCTTGTCAGATGCTGTGCACAGGCAATTGATGAGTGATGTTCCCTATGGTGTCTTGCTCTCTGGTGGTTTGGATTCTTCCATCACTTCAGCTCTTGCAAAAAAATATGCAGCGCATCGTGTAGAGACTGACGACCAGCAAGCAGCTTGGTGGCCCCAATTGCATTCCTTTTCTGTTGGACTTGAAGGTTCGCCCGATTTGGCTGCTGCTCAAGAGGTTGCAAAACACATAGGTACGATTCATCACGAAATTAAATTTACAATTCAAGAAGGCTTAGACGCTATACGAGAGGTAATTTATCATCTAGAAACTTATGATATCACCACTATAAGAGCCTCTACGCCGATGTATTTGATGGCAAGAGCGATTAAAGCACTCGGCATTAAAATGGTGCTTTCTGGCGAAGGAGCCGACGAGCTATTTGGTGGATATCTTTACTTTCATAAAGCTCCAAACGAAAAAGAATTTCACGAAGAAACAGTACGAAAACTAGAAAAACTTCATCAATACGATTGTTTACGTGCCAATAAGTCATTAGCCGCTTGGGGTATTGAAGGAAGAGTTCCCTTTTTGGATAAAGAATTTATTGAAGTTGCAATGCGACTAAACCCCAAAGATAAAATGATTACTCCTGATCGAATGGAAAAATGGGTGTTGCGAAAAGCTTTTGAAAATTACCTACCCGATAGTGTAGCCTGGAGACAAAAAGAACAGTTTTCCGATGGTGTGGGTTACAGTTGGATTGACACACTAAAAGAATTGGTCAAAAACGAAGTAAATGACGAGCAAATGGAAAATGCTCATTATCGTTTTCCTGTTCAAACTCCGCAGAACAAAGAGGAGTTTTATTACCGCACAATTTTTGAATCGCATTTTCCTAGTGAAGCTGCTGCATTAAGTGTTCCCTCAGTGCCTTCTGTAGCTTGTAGCACCCCTGTTGCCTTAGCTTGGGATGCTGCTTTTCAGAACCAAAATGATCCCAGTGGACGTGCTGTTGCAAGGGTGCACGAGCAAGGGTATGAGGACTAATTTATAAGCGAACTTTTTTACCGATAAAGAGGCCAATTTTTACACACTTTTTGTTGATAACTTCGCTATATCTACAAGGCTTTAGGGACGATTTGCCACCTCTTATAATTATATTTGTTTATAGGTCTTTTTAGGCGTTAACTTAAACAATTATGAGTGAAGAAAACCAGAATAAAAATTACTCTGCAGATAGTATTCAGGCACTGGAAGGAATGGAGCATGTTCGTATGCGTCCTTCCATGTATATCGGCGATGTAGGAGTACGAGGATTACATCATTTAGTCTACGAGGTTGTAGATAATTCCATTGATGAAGCATTAGCAGGTCACTGTGATGAAATCTCAGTTATTATTAATGAAGATAACTCAATCACGACTCACGATAACGGTCGTGGAATTCCAGTCGACATTCATAAAAAAGAAGGGGTATCAGCCCTTGAAGTGGTGATGACCAAAATAGGAGCAGGAGGGAAATTTGATAAAGATTCGTATAAGGTTTCAGGAGGACTTCACGGAGTAGGTGTTTCTTGTGTTAATGCATTATCCGAAAGTTTAACCGCCACTGTATATCGCGATGGGAAAATTTGGGAACAGCAATACGAAAGAGGGAAAACACTCTCTCCAGTAAAAGAGATTGGAACAACAGACAAAAAAGGAACAGTAGTTACGTTTAAGCCTGATCCACAAATCTTTACTCAAACGCTTGAATATAATTACGAGACTTTATCGCTTCGTATGCGTGAATTAGCCTATTTAAACAAAGGGATCAAAATTTCAATAGTTGATAAACGTCAAAAAGACGAAAAAGGTGATTATGTCAGTGAAGAGTTTTTATCAAAAGAAGGTCTAAAAGAGTTTATTCGTTTTTTAGATGAAACTAGAGAATCCATCATCGGTGATGTAATCTCTATGGAAGGGGAAAAGAATGGGACCCCTGTTGAAGTAGCTATGACTTACAATACTTCCTTTTCAGAAAATCTTCATTCTTATGTCAATAATATCAATACACACGAAGGAGGTACTCACCTTTCTGGTTTTCGGAGAGGTTTGACTACTACCTTAAAGAAGTATGCAGACAGCTCGGGCTTATTGGATAAATTGAAATTTGAAATAGCGGGTGATGATTTTAGAGAAGGCTTGACAGCAATTATTTCAGTTAAGGTTGGAGAACCTCAGTTTGAAGGCCAGACAAAAACAAAATTGGGTAATAGAGAGGTAACTTCTGCTGTTTCTCAAGCCGTTTCAGAAATGTTGGAAAATTATCTTGAGGAAAATCCAAATGATGCAAAAACCATTGTTCAGAAGGTGATCTTAGCAGCTCAGGCTAGACACGCTGCTCGAAAAGCTCGTGAGATGGTTCAGCGAAAAACAGTTATGAGCGGGGGAGGACT
>CAZOWC010000031.1:0-10430 GCA_964583375.1 uncultured Flavobacteriaceae bacterium | reverse complement strand
TGATTTTGGATCTCGTATTTATTTCCCAGCCAATAGTGCGCAAATTATTGGTAAAAAAACACGTGAAGTTTTGGAAGAAATTAAAGATGTACTGATTGAAAATCCAAAGGGGAACATCATTATAGAAGGATATGCTTCTTCAGACGGTGATGAAGACTACAATATTGATTTATCAATGAGACGTGCAGAAGCTGTAATGGAGTATTTGATAGGCTTGGGAATTTCACCTGTCCGACTCGAATTAGAGGGATATGGAGAATCTGATCCTGTTGGGGATAATAGTGAACCCAAAGGAAGGGCGATCAATAGGAGGGTTCAGTTTAAGCCTAAGCGAGACTAATTGACGTTTTTTAATGTATTAATTGTACTCAAGGGATCGACAGACTTAAACACATGACTTCCGGCTACAAGAACATCTGCTCCACAAGAAGTTAATTTGGCTGCATTTTGATCTGTAACACCTCCATCAATTTCAATTAAGCAGTTGCTTTTGGTATCTTCAATTAGTTGTTTTAGCTCTTTAATCTTATCGTAGGTCTTTTCAATAAAAGACTGGCCACCAAATCCAGGATTAACGCTCATTAAGCACACTAAATCAATGTCTTGAATAGTGTCCCTAAGGTTTTGTACTGGTGTGTGTGGATTAAGTGCTACACCTACTTTTATTCCGAAAGATTTTATTAACTGAAGGTTTCTGTGAAGATGGTTACACGCTTCGTAGTGCACTGTGAGTATTTCTGCACCTAATTTGTGAAACGTTTCTATATAACGATCTGGATCAACAATCATCAAATGTACATCTAGAGGCTTTTGAGCATGTTTTTGAATAGCAGCTAAAACTGGCATACCAAAAGAAATATTTGGAACAAAAACACCGTCCATAATATCAATATGAAACCAATCGGCATCGCTGGTATTGACCATTTTACAATCCTGTTCTAAATTTCCAAAGTCTGCAGCTAATACAGAAGGCGCAATAATCGGTGGCATGAATTTCTTTATTTTAAAGATACAAAAAAAGGCAACTTGTAAAAGTTGCCTTGTGCTTTAACCCAAATAGGTTTTTAGAATTTTACTTCTAGAGGTGTGTTTGAGTCTTCGTATTGCTTTTTCTTTAATCTGACGAACGCGTTCACGAGTCAAATCAAAGGTTTCACCAATCTCTTCTAGAGTCATTGCATGTTGATTTCCTAATCCGAAATACAAACGAACAACATCAGCCTCTCTAGGCGTGAGTGTTTCAAGCGCTCTTTCGATTTCAGTTCTAAGAGATTCATGTAACAAGGTTCTGTCAGGGTTGGGAGATTCACCACTATTGAGAACATCGTAGAGGTTTGAGTCTTCACCTTCAACTAAAGGCGCATCCATAGATACATGGCGTCCTGAGTTTTTGAGGGACTCTTTTACATCATTGATGGTCATGTCCAATTCCTTTGCTATTTCTTCTGCTGAAGGCGCACGTTCGTGAGCTTGCTCAAGAAACGCGTAGGTTTTATTGATTTTATTAATGGATCCAATCTTGTTGAGCGGAAGCCTAACAATCCTTGATTGTTCAGCTAGAGCTTGTAAAATTGACTGTCGAATCCACCAAACTGCATAAGAGATGAATTTAAAACCTCGAGTTTCGTCAAATCGCTGAGCTGCCTTGATCAAACCAAGATTACCTTCGTTAATCAAGTCAGGCAAAGTCAATCCCTGATTTTGATATTGTTTGGCAACAGAAACAACAAAACGCAAATTTGCTTTCGTCAGTTTTTCTAAGGCAATTTGATCACCGGCTTTGATTCGCTGAGCCAGTTCAACTTCTTCTTCGGCAGTAATTAAATCTACTTTACCGATTTCTTGAAGGTATTTATCAAGTGAAGCGGTTTCTCTATTGGTTACCTGTTTGGTAATTTTAAGCTGTCTCATGCATTAAATCGTATAGGGTTGTAGTAGTATTACGTTAGAATCTTCAAATTGTTACAAAACTGTGAGAAAAAATTAATCTTTTTTATCTGGTCTTGGTAACAAGGCTTTACGAGACACCTTTTCTTTTCGAGTTCTAGAGTCTACACCGAAGTATTTTACATTTAGAATATCTCCAAGATTTACAACATCAGATACATTTTCTGTACGCTCCCATGCCAATTCACTCACGTGTAGTAATACTTCATTACCTGGCGCTTCAGTATACTCTACTACAGCACCAAAGTCAAGCATTTTTATCACTTTGACCTCATAAGTATTCCCTACTTTCGGTTTGAAAGTAATGGAGTCGATTTTGCCTTCTACCATGGCAATGCCTTCTGGAGAAGTTCCTAAAATCTCAACTATACCTTCTTCGGTTACAGGATCTTCATTGATTACTATCGTACAGCCAGACTCCTTTTGAAGTTCTTGGATTACTTTTCCACCAGGACCAATTAATGCACCGATGTATTCGTTTGGAATACGGCGATTGATCATTTTTGGTGCATGTGCTTTCACATCTTCATTTGGACTTGCTATGGTATCAGTAAGGTGTTTTAAGATATGCAGCCTTCCTTCTTTAGCTTGGTTTAAGGCTTGAGTCATGATATCAAAACGCAATCCTTTAATCTTAATATCCATCTGACAAGCAGTAATTCCGTCAGCTGTTCCAGTTACTTTAAAGTCCATATCTCCCAAATGATCTTCGTCTCCCAAGATATCTGAAAGTACTGCAAAATTATCTCCTTCAGTAATCAGTCCCATTGCAATACCTGAAACTGGTTTTGAAATCTGAACTCCCGCATCCATCAGTGCCATAGTTCCTGCGCAAACAGTTGCCATAGACGAAGATCCATTCGATTCTAATACTTCAGAAACGATACGAACTGTGTACGGACAATTATCTGGAATCACTTTCTTCAATGCTCTTTGAGCTAAGTTACCGTGCCCTACTTCTCTTCTTGAAGTTCCTCTTAAGGGTCTAGCTTCTCCAGTTGAAAAAGGAGGGAAATTGTAATGCAGATAGAAGTTTTCTTCGCCCTGATCTGTGGGCAGGTCTATGATATTTGACTCTCTAGAGGTTCCCAAGGTGGCTGTTGCCAAGGCTTGAGTTTCCCCACGAGTAAACAAGGCCGAACCGTGAGTTGAAGGAAGGTAGTCTACTTCACACCAAATAGGTCGGATGTCAGTGGTTTTTCTTCCGTCGAGACGAATACCGTCAGCGAGGACTAAATCACGCACTGCTTTTTTCTGAGTACTGCCTAAGTAACGACCGATGAGTTCTGATTTTTCCTCTAACTCTTCTTCAGTCAGTGTTGCAATAAAATTTTCTTTAATTTCAGAAAATTTTTCTGATCGCTTCGCTTTTGACAATCCTTGTTTAGCGACTTCGTAATAGGAGTCATAAGTTTTATCATGAATTGTTTCCTCCAAAGCATCGTCCTGATCTTCTTCTTCGTAAGTACGCGTTTCTTTCTTTCCGAATGCTTCAGCTAATGCTACCTGCGCTTTAATTTGATCTTTTATTGCCTCATGACCAAAAGAAATTGCATCGAGCATTTCTTCTTCGGAGATTTCATCGAATTCACCTTCTACCATGGCAACAGAGTCTTGACTAGCACCAATCATGATGTCAATATCAGATTCTGCGAGTTGTTCTTTGCTGGGGTTGATGATGAACATGCCGTCAATTCGAGCTACTCTAACCTCTGAGATTGGATATTCAAAAGGAATATCAGACAGTTGGATTGCAGCTGATGCGGCTAATCCAGCTAGGGCATCAGGCATTACGTTTTCGTCATGGGACATTAACTGAATCATTACTTGGGTTTCTGCGTGATAATCTTTAGGGAAAAGTGGACGAAGCACGCGGTCAACAAGACGCATGGTTAACACTTCTTGGTCGCTTGGACGTGCTTCACGCTTAAAGAATCCGCCAGGAAATCTCCCAGCTGCAGCAAATTTTTCTCTGTAGTCTACCGTCAAAGGTAAAAAGTCTACTGGGCTGGCCTTTCTGGCTGATACAGCAGTAGCTAGGAGCATACAGTCTCCCATTATGACCACAACAGAACCATCAGCTTGTTTAGCTAATTTTCCGGTTTCTAATGTGATTGTTCTTCCGTCTTCAAGACGAATTTCTTGTGTAAATTTTTTTGGAATCATTTTTCATTATTTGGTTAAACAGTTGTTGTGTGTTGTTGCAACCAATGAAAAACTAAGATTCAGTTAGGTAAGCTAAAAATTATTTACGGATACCCAACTCTTTTACAATCGCACGATAGCGAGTAATATCTTTGGATTTTAAATAATCTAACAGACTTCTTCTTTTACCTACCAAACGTACCAAAGAGCGCTCCGTGTTATAATCTTTACGATTGCTTTTGAGGTGGTTTGATAAGTGTTCAATACGGTGGGTGAAAAGAGCGATTTGTCCTTCTGCAGCCCCAGTGTCTTTTTCAGACTTACCGTGTTTTTTAAAAATAGTTTCTTTTACTTCTTTTGAATTGTACATGCCAATATTAATTTTAATGATTTTTATGTAAATTTTTACCAGTTGCAAAGATACAACATCGGAAGGATTAAACAACCAATTGGGATTGAATAAAATGGGTGTAACACCGACAGCCTAATTTCTCAAAGGCTGATTCAGGATCAAATCAATATATAAATTGATTTTATTTTTGAGTTCATTTCGGTGAGAAATAAAATCTAAAAAGCCTTTTTCGAGGAGGAATTCACTCGTTTGAAATCCTTCTGGGAGGTCTTGACCAGTTGTATCTCTAACGACACGTGGTCCTGCAAAGGCAATCAATGCCTTGGGTTCAGCAATATTGATATCACCTAGCATGGCATATGAAGCCGTAGTTCCACCCGTGGTCGGATCTGTACAGAGTGAAATATAGGGAAGTTTTGCTTCCGCTAGCTGGGCTAATTTGGCTGAGGTTTTAGCCATTTGCATCAATGAAGTGGCCGATTCCATCATTCTCGCTCCTCCTGATTTTGATATGATTACTAAGGGTAGTTTGTTTTTTATGGCATGATCTGTTGCACGAGCAATTTTTTCTCCTACTACTGAGCCCATGGAACCACCGATAAATTTGAAATCCATACTCGCAACGACCAGTTTTTTTCCTTTAGAAAGTCCAACCGCTACTCGCATGGCATCGTAAAGCCCTGTTTTTTTATGGGCATCTTTAAGACGGTCGATGTATTTTTTTGAGTCTTCAAACTTTAAAAAGTCCTTTGATCTGAGCTTGATGTCCAGCTCTTCAAATTGCCCATCGTCAAATAGGATTTCAAAATATTCTTTACTACCTATATGAACGTGATAATCGTCCTCAGGGCTGACATAGTTATTTTCTGCCAATTCTTGAGACTCTATTACTTTCCCTGTTGGAGTTCTATACCAAAGGCCTTTAGGGATGTCTTTTTTTTCTTCAGTTTTAGTCTGAATTCCCTTTTCACTTCTCTTAAACCAGCTCATCTGTAGTAGATTTTCTCAAATATATAAATTAATCTTCCGCTACAAAGTGTCTATGTTATTTAAGTCTTCGAAGGCTTTCTTTAAACGTGACTTGAAAGTCTCTTCTCCTAATCGAAGCCATTTTCTAGGATCGTAGTGCTTTTTATTGGGTTGGTCGGCACATTCAGGATTTCCAATTTGATTTTTTAAATAGTCGATTTTATTGTTCATATAATCCCGAATTCCTTCGGTAAATGCAAATTGAAGGTCAGTGTCAATATTCATTTTAATAACCCCGTAGCCAATTGATTCTTCAATTTCTGCTTGAGTAGAACCGGAGCCACCATGAAAAACAAAATCGATGGTGTTTTTCTCTAGATTGTGCTTTTCAGAGATAAAAGTTTGTGAGTTTCTCAAAATCTTTGGAGTCAATTTTACATTACCTGGTTTGTATACACCATGAACGTTACCAAAAGCGGCTGCAATAGTAAATTGAGAACTGATTGTACTAAGTTCTTCATAGGCATAGGCGACTTCTTCTGGTTGTGTATACAGTTTAGAAACATCAACATCACTGTTGTCAACCCCATCTTCTTCACCTCCTGTAATTCCCAATTCAATTTCTAGAGTCATATCCATTTTAGACATACGCTCTAAATAGGTCTTACAGATTTCAATATTTTCTTCGATTGGTTCTTCTGAAAGATCTATCATATGTGAACTGAAGAGTGATTTTCCATGAGCCGCATAAAATTCTTCACTGGCATCTAAGAGTCCGTCAATCCATGGCAGTAAATTTTTAGCACAGTGATCTGTATGTAAAATTACAGTAGCACCGTAGGCCACTGCTAATTCATGTACATGCTTTGCTCCCGCAATTGCGCCTGCAATAGAAGCTTGATGATTTTCATTAGAAAGCCCTTTTCCTGCATTGAATTGAGCTCCTCCATTCGAAAATTGAATGATAACTGGACTGTTTAATAAAGCAGCTGTTTCCAGTACTGCATTAATGGTATTACTTCCGATAACATTCACGGCGGGTAATGCGAAGGATTTAGCTTTTGCCAGCTTAAAGACTTCTTGAACTTGTTTTCCAGTGACAACACCAGAGGGGATAGAATGATTCATTTAATTAATTTGGTTTGGGCAAAAATATTAAACTTATTTGACTTAGAACGGATAATTAATTCCGATGTTAAAAACAGCATTTTTGAGCTTATACTCACCCCACCAGCGTTCCCCTTCAGGCAATGCAGGATTGTAGGTTTTAAAGCCTGTATCAAATCGAAAAACAAAAAAATCAAAGTCATAACGCAAACCAATTCCAGAACCAATTGCAATCTCGGAAAGGTCTTGAAGTCCATCAAATCGAAAAGCAGGATCATCAACATCATCAAAAATATTCCAAACATTTCCTGCATCTATAAAAAATCCGATTTTTAAAGGGCCACTTAGAGGAAAACGGTATTCGAGATTGAAGGCGAGTTTAAAATTGGCTTCGTTGAATTCATTGATATTATTACTACTTCCAGGACCGAGTTTATAGGCTTTCCATGCTCTGTTGTCATTAGCACCTCCTGAAAAATACGATCGAGAAAAAGGCATGTTATTTGCATTGCCGTAGGGAACTGCTAGGCCTCCAAAAGCGTGAAAGGCGATGACTTGTTCATTTCCTAAAGGCCAATGTTTGATGTAATCTACTTCTGATTTCAAGTATTGGGAAGGACTTACACCTCCCAATTGGGTTTGCCCTTGATCATTTTCAGGAGCATTAACAGCTCTAATTACACCGTTTAAAAGGTTACCTACCCAATCTACTTTCCACCTGAGTTGGTAAAAATTTTCATCAAAAATACTTTCCTGACTGTTAAAATTTAAACTGAAGGAAGATCCTAAAATGAGATTGTTTGCTGTAAGTCTGTCTTGACGTTCTTTAATGGTATTGACGGTTTTAAAGTCTTGATTTTCTTCATTTAAAATAGTTTCATTATTTAAAACCACATTAATAAAACCTTCTGTGCCATCTGGTATACTTAGATTGCCGTCAACATCTTGAAAATCAGTTTGATTATTGTAAATAGCTGCAATAGAGTTCAATCTGTCATACGAATTTCGATAAACGTTAAAATAATTTGAGAGATTTCTATTGTTTACAAATTCTAGATCAATCCATTTTATTTGCACTTTCTTATTCTTTTTAGGTTGCCAGTCAAATTGGTAAGTGGATTTAAAAAATTGTTTATCAAGTCCAATGTTTTGCTGTATGCTTGTCCCTAAAATAATTTGAGTTACAGGATTCATCTCTGGAGTGGTCCAAGCATTTTCAAAAAAAGGGAATACCAATCTTGGGAAGCTCAATTTGAGGTCTGCCCCTAGTTCAAATAAATTAAAAAACTGATCCCCTTTTTGTGCAATATCACGAGAAGCACCAAGCGTATTTTTGATATTGAGTTCTAGTGATTCAGCACCTCTAAATACATTTCTAATACCGAGTCCGCCGCCCAAGCCAATTCCAAAATCTTGAATATTTGAATGTGAAAAGTCCAGATCAAAACCCAAAGAAAAACGTTCTCTAGGAGTCAAAAAAATTGAAGCTTTGAGTTGGTCTTCTTTTTCTGGAATTAAGCTGTAATTTATACTGGGGTATTTAAAGTTTTTAAGATTTGTATAATAGCGATAGGTAAGCGTACGGTCAAGATCGCTGTAGGGTTGATTTTTTTTAATGGCGATTCCCGAAGTAATGGCTTGTGGGCGATATTTCAATTTCCCTTTACTGAAGAGTGTAATATCTTTGTATTGAATTGAATCGGTAAATTGATCGATGTTGATACCAGCGTTAAAATCATCTACAAAAACCTCAATTTCATTAATGGTGTAGGTCTGGTAAGGAACTGTGGTAGAGATTTCATTTACAAGCTGTTGTGGATTTTGAATTTCAATTATAACTGGAATTTTTAAGTCTTGACCGGTACTGTCTATTGCAGCTTTAAATTGGATGCTGTTCTGCTGAAAATTGAAGACGCCATTATTTCTAAATAAGGTAAATAGCCGTTCTCTTTCTTTTTCAAATTTATTGATTTCAAAAGCATCTCCTTGTTTGAAAATGGCAGCAGCTGCATTAGAAGTATAAATTTTCTCTATCTGAGGAGAGTCAATCTTGGTTTTAATAGAATCAATTTCGTACTTCTTGTTTTGGGAAATTTGATATTGTAAAACTACCTTTTTAGGTTTGGTGTGAATGGTGTCATGATCGACTATAACATTGTAATACCCCAAATTTTTATAGTATTGTTGGATTCTTTTTTTAGAGGTATTAATTGCGTTGGTATCCAAAACAGCTGGTGGTTCACCATTGTTTTTTAGCCACTTATTAAGTTTAACCGAATAATTTTTCAATGCAGAAACCTGTTTTGGTGAAAACCATCTTTCTAGGTGTTTTTTTCGTTTCTCTTTTTTTGTAAGCCATATTTCAAATTTTTTTTGAGGTTCGGGATAAGCACTTTCGTAGATCATTTTTTTGATCGGAATGCCTAGAAATTTCTTATTAGCAGTCGTGGTGATTATAAAATTGACAGGATCGTTTTTAAGGAGCTGTGATTCCCGATAGACTTCATTTTTATCAATCAATACTTGCCGGGTCCGAAAAGCTCTAGTTCCAGAACATCCATAAAGGGTAAGGACTGTAAGAAATAGAATTGTTAATTTAGCTCGTGGACTTAACACACTTAGGAATTTAATTCAAAAATAAGTCATTTTTATGCTCTCTAAGAACCAACGCAAACAAATCCTTCAACTTAGTCAAAAAAAACAGCGCTTCACAAATGGACTTTTTGTGGCTGAGGGAGAGAAAGTGATTCGAGAATTAATGAATTCCTCTTGGGTTTTTGAATCACTTTATACCACTGATTCTACATTTCATCCAGTTGCTGAAGTAATTCGCACTGAAGAGATGAATCAGCTAACTCATTTTAAAACACCTTCCCCAGTTTTAGGGGTATTTAAAATACCGCCCAAGAAAGAAATCTTAAATGAATCTATCACTATTGTTTTGGATGGAATCAGTGATCCAGGGAATCTGGGAACTTTAATTCGCTTATGCGATTGGTATGGACTGTCTGAACTAATTTGCAGTAAGACCACCGTAGACTGCTTTAATCCGAAAGTAATTCAAGCTTCAATGGGTTCTATTGTAAGGGTTCATTGTCAGTATGTTAGCGATCTGGCTCAAACATTAAAAGATCTGGATAAACCTATTTTTGGAGCTACTGCTAGAGGAAATTCACTTTACGATGCCATATTACCCAAAAGGGCCAGCTTTGTATTTGGAAGTGAATCTCACGGAATTTCATACAATCTTACTGCTCATTTGGATGAGGAATTAGCTATTCCACATTTTAAATTGGGTGAGAATAGGGCAGAGAGTTTAAACGTAGCTTCTGCTGGCGCAATTTTTCTAAGTGAAATATTTCGACCAAGTTGAGCTATTCAAAAGTGATAATAAGGGCAACCCCTCTTGAAAACATATTGTTAATTTTTCCAGTCCACGGGCTTGCAGGGTCGTTGTCTGGGATTAATTCATTTTGTAAAGAAAAAATACCCCTTAGTGAGGGTGAAAACTTAAAATAGTACAGGTAAAAATCAAAGCCTAAACCCAATTCATAATTGATGTTTTGGCTAATTACCCTAAAGACATTACTGGCGTTGTCATCAGAATTTTTTTGATTGCTAGAAAGGTTGAAGTCGGTGGAAAATCCTCCTATTATAAATGGCCTAAAATTATTTATTCTTTTTGTGCTGATTTTTAATAAAACAGGAAGGTGAATGTAAGTTGATTTCAGTTCTCTGTAGCGGTCATTTTCTTTAGTAAATCCAGCATATTCTGGATAGATCAGTCCTCTTTTATTGTAAAATAAACCAGGTTCAAAACGAAGATTCATATATTCATTTATTCTAAGATCACCAATTAGACCAACGCTGAAACCGATTTGTTGTTCCACGGCTATATCATTTAACTTTA
>CAZOWC010000030.1:0-10489 GCA_964583375.1 uncultured Flavobacteriaceae bacterium | reverse complement strand
GCCACCCGTAACTGAAGGGTTTTTGGGATCATTAATGTTAATAAATACAGGACCGCCATTGTAAAGCTGTGAACCAACAACATAAGCAAATCCAGTATCCTCATTGATTGCAATATTATGTGCATTCCCTAAATCGTTTAATACGGCGTCTTCTGTAAAACTTTGAACTTCAGTAAGCCCTCTTAGTCGAGTTAAATCAAAGACTTGCAGGCCGTGGTTTTGAGCTTCACTCACTATAAAAGCGTGATTGTTGTATACCTTGACATCTCTCCAAGGACTTGGATCTGTAGCTGTAGGTAATTTCCCCAGATATACGGGATTTACTGGATCTTCAATCGACACAAATCCCACTCCATCGTCTAAACCATTGAGCACATATTCAATCCCTGTCTCTGGGTCTGTCCAACCCCAATTGTCATTTCCAGTCTGACTGTTAAACTCTTCTAATGTCACTCTCGATAAAAGATTATACCCCTGACAAGGATAAATACCTGCCATTCCATTTTCACAAGGGACATATCCAAAAGAGTTATCAGTATCGCTAGTGTCGTTGGAAAGTCCAGTATCGGGAGAATCAATTACTGACGGTGACTGATCTATTTCAGAATCCTTAGCGCAATTCAAAAAAAGTAGGAAGATCAATAATTTTTGGGACAGGGATTTCATCGGTATTTTTTATTTAAAATTACTAAAAAAACATAAGCTTGCTTAAGCTTTAACAATTAACTAAGGTTCCTTACTTTTAAGCCATGTTTGAAGATAAAAATACATCTAAAACTCCTTTAGAAAACTTAGGGGAATTTGCTTTAATTGAGGCGTTGACCAAATCCGTAAAACTTCAAAATAAATCAAGTATTTTAGGAATAGGAGATGACGCAGCTGTTGTCGATCACGAATCTAAACAAACCATTGTAAGCACTGATTTGTTGATAGAAGGAGTTCATTTTGATTTGAGTTATATGCCATTAAAGCATTTAGGTTATAAGGCAGTAATGGTAAATCTTTCTGACCTCTATGCCATGAATGCAATCCCCACACAAATTACAGTTTCTATAGCCGTATCGAACCGATTTACATTAGAAGCTTTAGAGGAATTGTATGCTGGTATCGACTTGGCCTGTAAAAATTATAAGGTAGATTTAGTCGGAGGAGATACCACCAGCAGTAGCTCAGGACTAACTCTTTCTGTAACTGCAGTTGGGATGGCATCCAAAGATAAAATTGTCCCGCGCTCTGGAGCAAAAGAAAATGACTTATTAGTGGTAAGCGGTGACTTAGGAGCAGCTTATATTGGCCTTCAAGTCTTAGAACGCGAAAAAGCTGTTTTTCAAGTAAATCCTAATACACAGCCCGATTTGAGCCCATATACCTACAGTATTGAGCGTCAACTCAAACCGGAAGCAAGAAAAGATATAATCGAATTGCTTGAAGAATTAAAAATCGTTCCTACTTCCATGATCGATATCAGCGACGGACTCTCCTCTGAAATCCTTCACCTTTCTAAATCCTCGAAAGTTGGTTTTCATCTTTTTGAAGAAAAATTACCTATGGATCCTGAAGTAAACCTTATTTGTGAAGAATTTAAATTTAATTCAACCACTGCTGTACTGAATGGAGGAGAGGATTACGAATTACTTTTTACCATATCCCAAAAGGACTTCGATAAAATCAAAAATCACCCTTTACTGACTATTATTGGTCATGCCGTAGAACAAAATGCGGGCTGCCAACTTGTAAATGGTTTGGGTCATCAAATAGAATTGACGGCACAAGGATGGCAAAATTTTAATGAATAGGAGGGTTAACCTAAGGCCACATCTAAGGTCATCATCACAATAAAGCCTCCAATAAAGCCTAGTGTTGCTATATCGGTATATTTATCCTGCTGTGTCTCAGGGATTACCTCCTCCACTACGACAAATATCATAGCACCTGCTGCAAACGCCAATGCATAGGGTAAAAGCGGAGTAAAAAATGTAACAGCTACAGCTCCGATAACTGCTGCAACTGGCTCTACAATTGCCGAGAGTTGTCCGTACCAAAAACTTTTAAATCGACTGACTCCCTGTCTTCTCATAGGCATAGAAACTGCTATGCCTTCAGGAAAATTTTGTATCCCGATTCCGATAGCTAAAGCTACAGCACCTGTAATGGATGCTTCTGGAATCCCTGCAGCAACTCCACCAAACAAAACTCCTACTGCCAATCCCTCAGGTATATTGTGGAGGGTAATTGCCAATACCAATAAAGTGGTTCGATGCCAGGGTGTTTTAATCCCTTCAGATTCTTTGAAATTAATATGAATATGAGGCAACACTTTGTCCAAACCGAAAATAAACATGGCGCCTAAGCCAAATCCAAGTGTGGCTGGAATCACTTTTACAAAACCTTCTCCTGGACTCATCTCAATCCCTGGAGCCAATAAACTCCAAAAACTAGCAGCTACCATCACCCCACCAGTAAAGCCTAGTAAACCGTCTAAAAGTGCTCGGTTCATCCCTTTGACAAAAAAAACCAAAGAAGCGCCCAAAGCAGTAAGCCCCCAAGTAAAGAGTGTGGCATAAAATGCCCCTGTAACTGGGTTAATCGATTCAAAAAATGCAATTATACTATCCACTGCTAATTAATTTCTGCGAAAATAAAGACTTTAGCATATTAAATCAGCATTTCGGGTCGAATTAATTACTTTTACTGCGTTATCCATGAAAGTTAAAGAGTTCGATTATATCATTTGTGGCGGAGGCGCTGCTGGTCTGCTTTTATTAAACGCGATGAAGGCAGACGATTTTTTTGTAGCTAAGAAAATCCTTTTAATAGAAAAAGAAGTCAAAAACAGTGACGACAGGACATGGTCCTTTTGGGAAACTGGAGATGGTAATTTTAACGATTTATTAGCGAAAGAATGGAATCATGCCACCTTTATCTCTTCTCAAAAAAGACAAGATTTTGAATTGACTCCATACCGTTATAAAATGATGCGTTCAAAGGTTTTTTACAACAAGTATTTCCCCTTAGAATTAGAAACTCAAAACATTCGCATCTTGAATGCTGAAGTCAAAGAATTTAACTCAAAAGCGGATCATACAGTTGTGGTAACAGACCATGGAGTTTTTTCAGCGCCTCAGGTTTTTTCAAGTTTATTTGATTTTAAAAAAATTACAAAACAAAGCAAATATCCTGTCTTAAAACAGCACTTTATCGGCTGGTTTATCAATGCACCAAAAGGAAGTTTTGACCCAGATAAAATCCTTTTTATGGATTTTAATATTCCCCAAAAACAACAAACGAGGTTTCTCTACCTTCTACCTCAAAATGATCGTCAAGCGTTGGTTGAATACACCCTTTTTTCAAAAGATCTTTTAACAATTAAAGAATACGAAGACGGAATTAAGACCTATTTAAAGTCGATGAATATTACAACCTATCAAATTGAAGAAAAAGAGCAGGGAAATATACCCATGAGTTGCTATCCATTTAATCGCTCCAATACACCTAGTTTACTTCATATTGGAACTGCTGGAGGCTGGACCAAGGCCAGCACTGGGTTTACATTCATGAAAACCGTCCGACAAATAAATAGACTGATCTCTTTCCTTAAATTAGAGCGAGACTTAACAAAATTTCATCAGAAAAGTCGCTTTTGGTTTTACGATTTACTTTTTCTAGATGTACTGGAAAAATACAATGATAAGGGTAGTGAGCTTTTTATTCGGATGTTTGACAAAAACCCACCTTTGAGGATATTTCGATTCTTGGATGAAAAAACCTCCTTTGGTGAAGAGCTTTTAGTGCTCTCTTCGTTTTCGATGAAACAGATTGGTTGGTTTTTATCTGCTTTCTTTAAAAGGGTCTTTTAAAATTGTCGTTGCATTAACTGATTTGCAAAAGATCTTAAAATTTCTTTTCCTTGCTTTTTTATATCCAAAGATTCCAGGGCTTGGTAGGCTTGCTCAGTATAGTTTTGCATCAATTCTTGGCTCGCTTCTGCCGCAGTAGTCTCCACAAATAGTTCTTTTACAGCTTTAATTTTCTGTTCCACTACAAAATCCTCGCTTGAATCAAACCAACTTCTGAGCTGGGTTTTTTGATCTTCATTACCAAGTAGTAGTGCTTTGTGGTAGAGTATGGTTTTTTTATTTTCGATTATATCACCCCCTACCTGCTTTCCAAATGTTTTAGGGTCGCCAAAAGCATCTAAATAATCATCTTGAATTTGAAATGCCAATCCGAGTAAAACTCCAAAATCATAAATTTTTTGTGCTTCCTCCTCACTACTATTTGCGATATAAGCCCCCATTTGAAGTGCACAACCGACTAAAACAGCTGTCTTTAGCCGAATCATTTCCAAATAAGCTTCTATGGTAGTTTCATTTTGCTTTTCAAAATCCACGTCGTATTGTTGACCCTCGCAAACTTCGATAGCGGTTTTGCTCAATAGGTGAGTCAACTTGGAATGCAGCCCTTCTGGGTAAACTTCTAATGCTTGATAGGCTTGAACCAACATGGCATCTCCTGATAATATGCCCGTATTGATGTCCCATTTTTCGTGAACAGTCGGTTGTCCCCTTCGCAAGGGTGCATCGTCCATAATATCATCGTGCATTAAAGTAAAATTGTGAAATAGCTCTACTGCAAGTGCTGCGGCAAGACTGTTTCCAGTGTCTCCTTCAAAAGCTTCAGTCGCCATCAGTGTCAGCGTAGGACGAATTCGCTTAGCTCCCAGAGCAAGTAAATAATCAATAGGAGCATATAAACCCTTTGGGGTTTGCTTTTGCTCGATAGATAGAAGGTAGTCTTGAAACTGTTTACTGTAATTCGCCATGAATTGGTTTTTTGTAAAAATAAACTTTAATCTGATTCTAGGAGGAGTAGAAACTTTGGAAACTTTTTTTGTTTTATAGTTTCCATTTCGTAACTTTACCAAAAAAATAAAATGAAAGAGGAAATCGTTGAACAAGCCATTCGCCTTTTTTTACAGTACGGTTTCAAGAGCATAACCATGGATGAAATTGCACAACAAATGCATATTTCAAAAAAAACCATCTATGCGCACTTTTCGAATAAAGAGGTCTTGGTAGAGCAGGCTTCACTTACTCACCACAGTCGCATCATGGAAAGGCTTCAAACCATTGCAAAACAGGCAAAAGATCCCATTATAGAGCTTTATCAACTAAAAAAAGAGGCTTTAATTCATCTTTCTAACGAACAAAATTCCCCCCAATATCAGCTTCAAAAATACTATCCCAGTATTTACAATAAAATTAAGGCTAGGGACTTTAAAATTCTAAGTGGTTCCTTTTCCAACGGCATCAAAAAAGGAATAGAAACGGGGCTTTTTAGAGAAGAAATTAATGTTGACTTTATCACGAGAATTTATTTTAACGGAATGCGAGGTGTGACTGATATCAAACTCTTCCCTTTAGATGAGTATAAAATTGATCAATTATTGATCGATTTTTCAGAGTATCATTTACGTGCCATTTGCACTCCTTTAGGGATAGAAAAACTAGAGCAATATAAAAAAGAATTTAACGCATGAAAACCAACCTCAACCTAACACTACTCTTAACACTTGTTGTTTCATGGACTTTTGCCCAAGAGCTCCCTGAGACAGTGACTTTGGATGAAGCCGTTGCTTTTGGACAGGAAAATAACAGACAAATACTCAATGCCAGCCGTGAGGTTCAGCGTGCCTACAAAGAACGTTGGAATACCATTGCAATAGGTCTTCCACAAATCAGTGCCAGCGCAAATTATCAGAATTTCCTTGAACTTCCTACTTCACTCATCCCCGCTCAATTTTTCGGGGGAAAAGAGGGTGAGTTTGCGGAAGTCCAATTTGGAACTCCCCAAACTATGGATGCTGGAATAACCCTCCAACAATTGTTGTTTGATGGTTCTTACATTGTAGGTCTGGAGGCATCAACCTTTTATATAGATATATCTAAAAATCTTTTAGAAAAAACCGCTTTAGAAATCAAGAAAAATATTGTTTCCACCTACAGTTCCGTTTTACTGATTCAAGAAAACATCAAGTTTTTAGAAAAAAATAAAGGTAATCTGGAAGCCAACTTAAATGAAATTAGAGCCCTTTTTAAAAATGGTTTTGAGGAGGAAGAAAGTGTGGAACAGCTCAGGCTAACACTCTCAAGTGTTGAAACACAACTACGTTATGCAAAAAACACCCAGAAAATCAGTCTTAACATGCTTAAACTCCTTATGGGTTTCCCTACCAAAGCTCCATTAGAGCTTGTTGATACCTTAGAATCACTAACCACCGATGGGATTTTCGAGCAGAAATTTGAAGCGGACCTAAAGCTTGACAACAATGTCGATATTAAAATTGCATCCAATAATTTACGTTCTGAAAGCCTGCTTTACAAATACGAAAAATCAAAAAGTTTACCCAGACTATCCGCCTTTTTAAGTGGAAATTATACTGGAAATAGTGAAACTTTTTCATTTACCGACCCCGGACAAAAATGGTTTGGAGCAGCCTTATTTGGTGTAAACCTACAAGTCCCAATTTTCAGTTCTTTTAAACGAAGAGTGCAATCTCAAAAAGCTAAAATTGCTGTGGATCAGGCAGAAACTTCTCTCGAAGAAACTCAGGAAAGAATCAGCATCGAAGTACAGGCTGCTGTAAACGAATATGAGTTATCTGTTGAAACCTACTTTACAAACAAAGAGAATTTGGCCTTAGCTGAAAGAATTGAACAAAAAAATCAATCCAAATACTTTGAGGGTATCGCAAGTTCTTTTGACCTCAGACAGGCTCAACTTCAATTGTACAGTGCACAAAATAATTACATTTCGGCCATTCAAAATGTAATCCAAAAAAAATTAACCCTAGAAACCCTTCTTAATACTCCAATAGAATAAATTCTTATGAAAAAATCAATCCTATTTATCGGTCTTTCTCTTTTAATGTTCCGTTGTGGGCAACCTTCAGAAGTCAGCAAAGAAAACGTTTCAGCTCCTTCCAGCTTGGAAGCTCTTCAGGTTCAAAAAGATAAATTAACCCAACAAATCAATACTGCCACAACAGCACTTGAGGAAGTCAATACAGCAATTGATAAGATGACCAACAGCGAAAAGCGAGTTTTAGTTACTGCGCTAGCTGTAGAAGCGGTCAATTTTGAGCATACCATAGAAGTTCAAGCCAATGTAAAGACGAGACAAAACTTAGACTTGTATCCCGAATACGGCGGTAAGTTAGTTGCTATTTATGTCAAGGAAGGGCAGTCTGTTAAAAAAAGGACGCTTTTAGCTAAAATTGATGATGCGGGGCTAAAGGAACAATTGGATCAAATCGAGCTTCAGCTCAATCTAGCTAAAACAACTTTTGAAAGAACAGAACGGCTGTGGAATCAGAAAATTGGTTCTGAAATGATGTATCTGGAAGCGAAAACTCGTTATGAGGCTCAAAAAAAGCAGTTAGTTCAGATGAAAAGACAACTGGCTAAAACTAGGATTTATGCGCCATTTAACGGAACTATAGATCAGGTATTTGCAAACCGAGGTGCTAGTGTTGCTCCTGGAGTCACCCCAATTCTTAGAATTGTCAACCTCAACCGCATGTATATAGAGGCCGATGTGCCAGAAAATTACCTAACCTCTGTTACTAAAGGGAGTAAAGCAGTAGTTGAAATTCCGGTACTCGGACAATCTCAAATTACCAATATTCGTCAAACAGGAAGCTATGTTCAGCCGAGTAATCGAACGTTTAGAATTGAAGCTCCACTAGACAATCCCAATGGGGATATCAAACCTAATCTTGTCGCGAAACTCAATGTCATTGACTATACTAATCCTGAGGCTTTGATGGTTCCAAGAAGAATTTTAAGACAAAATGCCAAGGGTGAATATTTTGTTTTTGCATTATCCAATTCTGAAGGGGAAAACAGGTATGCCGCTGAACAACGCTTTGTTGAATTGGGCAAAAGTAAGAATGAAATGATAGAAATTACCCAAGGAATTTCTCAAGGAGATTTACTGATTGATGAGGGTGTAAGTTTACTCGAACCCAATCAGAAAGTAAAACGCATTGAGCAATAAACCTAACTTCAAATGAAAACACCAAAAATTAAAGAATTTGCATTGTCTAGTTGGGCCATTGATCACCGCACGGTGATTTATGTTATCATGACTATCTTTTTGATATTGGGAATCAGTTCCTATTTTTCAATGCCTAGGGAGACCTTCCCAGAAATCAATGACACCAAAGTTTTTGTAAGTACCATTTATCCCGGAAATACAGCTGAGGATATTGAAAGATCCATCACAGACCCCCTTGAAGAAGCCCTTAAAGGGGTGACCAATTTGGTGGAAATCCGATCTACATCTTCCGAAGATTTTTCTGTTATTGATATTGAATTTGATGAAAATATTACCATTGATGATGCCAAACAAAAAGTCAAGGATTTAGTAGATGGTATTACTTCGGGGCCGGATTGGCCAGTATTTAATAACGCCAAAGTAGAACCCAATATTTTTGAACTGGATTTTTCAGAGCTTCAGCCGATTTTAAACATCTCTATGGAAGGTGATTATCCTATAAAGCAATTGAAAGTTTTTGCAGAAAAAATTGAATCTCGAATCGAACAACTCCCCCAAATTAAAGAAGTCAATATTCGAGGGATCCAGGTTTTTGAGGTTGAAGTTGCGGTTGATATTTATAAAATGACTGCAGCAAAAGTATCCTTTAACGATATATTAGGAGCCATCTCTCAAGAAAACACAACCATTTCAAGTGGAAACATTGTGAGTGGTGGACAAAGAAGAAATATTCGACTTACTGGAGAAATTGAAAATCCAGAAGACTTAAAAGATTTTGTTGTCAAAACGGACAAAGGACCTGTCTATCTCGGTGATTTGGCCAATATTTCATTTAAAGAAAAGGAAGTGACCTCTTTTGCTCGTTCTTTTGGTGAAAAAGCGGTCCTTCTCGATGTGGTCAAACGAGGAGGGAAAAACCTTGTTCAGGCCTCACAAGAAATTAAGAGACTTGTAGCAGATATCGAAGCTCTAGGTGTTCCTAAAGACTTAGATATTATCGTCTCTAATGACCAGTCCAACATGACCTTAAATCAAATTAGCGAACTAGTGAATTCCATCATTTTTGGGGTCATATTGGTAGTTACCGTACTGATGTTCTTCCTAGGTTTTCGTAACGCCTTATTTGTTGGATTTGCCATTCCAATGTCCATGTTTATGTCTTTTATGATACTTTCATTTTTAGGGTACACACTCAATACCATGGTTCTTTTTGGATTGGTGATGGGTCTAGGAATGCTCGTTGACAACGGAATTGTTGTAGTTGAGAATGTTTACCGATTAATGGAAAAAGAAGGTTACAGCAGAATTCAAGCTGCAAAAGCCGGGATAGGAGAAATAGCATTTCCAATTATTGTATCTACTGCAACCACCATCGCGGCCTTTGTGCCTCTGGGGGCTTGGCCAGGATTAATGGGTGAATTTATGATCTATTTCCCAATCACCTTATCTGTCGTTTTAGGTTCTTCTCTTATCGTAGCGATATTCTTTAATTCCATGCTGGTCTCTCAGTTTATGGAAATTAGCGAGCGTGAAATCAGTACTAAATCTTTATGGCGTTTAACTTTCTTTATGGGAGGTCTTGGAATATTACTTCTTTTTGGATCTTCTGAAACTCGCATTTTTGGAAACCTGATGGTTTTAGTCCCTGTACTCTTTTGGTTGTACAAGTTTTTTATCAAAAAATGGGCAACCAGTTTTCAAAAAACGTTTTTAGTCAAAATGGAAAACGCTTATCGAAAACTATTGCGTTTTGCCTTGAGTGGTGTCAAGCCCTATTTGTTTTTGGGTGGAACCTTTTTGCTGTTATTCTTTTCATTTGCCTTAATGGGAATTTTCCCTCCTCAGGTAGAATTTTTTCCAGATAATCAGCCCAAACAAATTCTTGTTTTTATAGAGTATCCTGAAGGTACAGCTATTGCAAAGACCAATCTAACTACGCGAAAAATTGAGGAGGAAATTTTATCCGTAATATCTCGCTCAGAATATAACAAAAATGGTGCTAATCTTCTAGTAGAGTCAATGGTTGCTCAAGTAGGAGAAGGATCAGGAAATCCAACTGTGGACAACGGAAACACCAACGAACTCCCTCATAAAGGAAAAATAACCCTAACCATGCAGGAGTTTAAATATAGAGATGGGGTCTCAAGTGAAAGTCTTCGAAAAGCCATTCAAGAGCAACTCTTTGAAAAATTCCCTGGTGTAGCCATCTCCGTTGAAAAAGATGCCAATGGACCACCAGCAGGATACCCTATAACCATTGAAATTACAGGAGCTGCTTATTTGGATCTCATTCAGACTGCAGAACAAATGAAGGATTTTCTCAACCGAGTCAATGTCAGCTGTGTGGAAGAACTCAAAATTGATGTCAATAAAAACAAGCCCGGTACTCAATTGCAAATTGATCGTAAAAAAGCAGGAGAACTAGGGGTTT
>CAZOWC010000029.1:0-10576 GCA_964583375.1 uncultured Flavobacteriaceae bacterium | reverse complement strand
ATTCAAAAGTAACTAAAAAAAAAGCCTCAATAAGAGACTTTTTAAATTCGTTTTTAGAATACGTTAATATTCATCTTCATTCCAAAGGTAATCTTCCTCAGTGGGAAAATCAGGCCAAATTTCTTCTATCGATTCATAAATATCCTCCTCGTCTTCCATGGCTTGTAAATTTTCAACAACTTCTAGCGGGGCGCCAGTACGGATTGAAAAGTCAATTAGCTCATCTTTTGTGGCTGGCCAAGGGGCGTCACTGAGATAAGAAGCGAGTTCAAGTGTCCAATACATAATACTGTAATTTTATTTTGCAAAAATAAATTTTTATAGAGAGTATGCAACTTTTTTAAAGATTTAGTTTCCATTCCATTTTACCTCTTCTATTTCCATATCTAATGCAAACATTCTCGAGAGGGTGAAAAAATAGTCGGATAACCTATTAATATAGGCCACAAGGGTTGTTGAAACCGGTGCTTGATGATCTAATTCCGTCACATAGCGTTCTGCTCTTCTGCATACTGAACGGGCTAAATGAGTGTAGGAAACCAGGACGTGACCCCCTGGGATTATAAAGTTCCTCAACGGGGGTAATTTTTCTGTCAATTGATCGATTTCGTATTCTATGAATTTTACTTCTTCTGGTTGGAGTGGGGTCAAATGTTTTGGAAAATCTTCCTGTGATTCAGCTGCTAACTGCGATGCAACTGTCATAAGTTGCTTTTGAATTCTGACAAGAGGGACAATGGCGTAATCAAAACTTGTCGTATCTCGAATTAATCCCAACCAAGCTATTAGTTCGTCTATTGTTCCGTATGCTTTAATTCGGATGTCGTGCTTGGGGACTCTTTTTCCAGAAACTAGACTGGTTATGCCGTTGTCACCGGTCTTGGTATATACTTTAAACTCTTTCATAATCTCGCATCATCGTTCTGTGTAGGTGTTACTAAAGTCTAACAAAGATATTAAATTATAATCATCACTCTGGAGTATCATGGAGTTAATTTACTCTTTTCTTAAGCCTCCCACTTAGTGCAAGAAGAAAATAGATCCCGCTAATAAATATAGCCCATCGACCAATAATATCACCGTAACGCACATAAAAGGTTAGGTTTGACCTAGAAGCAACTTTTCCTTCTAAGACAGTTTTAGTATTGTATTGAGTTTGTTTTAGGATTTCGCCTCTAGCATCTATGATGGCAGAAACACCTGTATTGGCGGAGCGAGCAATATCACGTCTTGTCTCAATTGCTCTGAGTCGGGTGTAGCTCAATAGCTGCCTGTGGCCTGGAGTATTCCCCCACCAGGCATCGTTGGAAATAATAGCAAGAAAATTTGCTCCCTCTTTAACATAAGCTGTCATAAATTCACCAAAGACAGACTCCCAACATATAATGGGTCCTGTTTTGACATTGAGTTTGAGATGGCTAAATACCGATCGATTTTTTTGAGTTACCCTACTGGAAACAGTCCCACCTAGATCAATCAAAATATCCCCCAATAATGGTTTCAATATGTACTTAAAAGGCATATTTTCTATGCCAACCACGAGTTTTGATTTGTGGTAAATTTGAGCTTTTTCTCTCGACTGAATCCCTAAAGCACTGTTGTAATAATCGACCCATAATCCGTCTCTTGCTTTATTAGCAGTCAGTGATGGAGCATCAGTTTGTCGGTAAATGTCATAAAATTGCATTCCAGTAATCCATTGGAGATTTGGATATTGAACCATTTCTCTTAGTATTTTCTGATAGAGTACAGATTGTTCAAAACCTTTGAGTTGTTCTCCGTAACCCTCGGCAAAATAGGTTTCTGGACTTAAAACATAATCAGTATCTGGACCAAGATGAGGTTTTAGTTGTGTTTTAAATTCTTCTAAAAATTGAGTGTTGGTTAAATTGTATTTGGAGTTGTAGGGGTCAATATTCGGTTGTTGTATTACTACCTTGATAGTAGGTTTTATGCTTTCTACCCTTTGATATAAAAATAGAGAGTAAGCGATCGGTAATCCAATGGCGATTAGAGGGACTGCAATTTTTTTTAACAATTTAGGAATACCCTCATTAAAGCTGTAATCTTTAAATCTTGAAAAGAGCCAAATATTGATTCCCAATACCCATAATGTTCCTCCAAATGTACCTGTGTATTCATACCATTGTATCCAGTAAATTTTTTCAGAAAAAACATTTCCAAGATTAAGCCATGTCCAGGAAAAATCCCAGGTCAAATGAAGTTTTTCAAAGGCAAGCCACAATGTTAGAAGAAATAAATGTGCAGCACGAAGTGGAAGTCTGTCCTTAGCCCAATAAAATAACCAGAATAAAATGGCGTAAAACAGGCTGTTGCACAGATTCGCAAAAGCCATTCCAAAAAAAGTAGAATTGATAAGCCACCAAGTAGTGATAAGGTTCCAGATTAAAAAACTCACATAGGAATAGGTAAAGACCCGTAAACCTTTATATTTATTCGCATCATTTCGAATTGAATCTTCGAGAAACAAAAGAGGGATTAGGGCAATGAAAATCAGCAGTGTAAAACCATTGGTAGGCCATGCTAATCCTAGAAAAATTCCAGAAGCTAAGGCAAGGGAAAGATGAAGTTTCGTCTTAGACATTTCTGCGAATTTATATTTTTTTGATGCCATTGCAATCACTATCTTGTGAAAAATATTTTTTTTCTAGTGAACCTTATCAAACGGAATATTCCCAACTTTTTTACCGCTTTAAACTTTTTATGTGGCTGTTTTGCAGTCTATTTAGCTTTTAAAAATCTTTTCGAAGCTGCATTTTTGATGGTTTTTTTAGGAGCTTTTTTTGACTTATTTGATGGTTTTTTTGCTCGACTTTTTAAGGCAGAAAGTCAATTTGGTTTGCAATTTGATTCTATGGCTGATTTGATTACCAGTGGATTGGCTCCAGGTATGGTCATGTATAAGTTGTTTTTAGAAACAGGAGTTAGGGAGATCGATATTAATTTTATACTCCTTCGCAGTGATTTTACCTTTTCTTTTGCGCCATATGCTCTAATTGGATTTCTTATCCCTCTGGGCGCAGGTATTCGTTTGGCAAATTTCAATATCGACACCGGACAGCGATTTGAGTTTAGAGGCTTACCTGCACCTGCAAATGCATTGTTTATAGTCTCTTTTCCCTTACTGTTGGAACATCCGCTTCTTTCTGGAGCAAATCCTTTTTTGGCTTCATATCAAACTTTAATAATGATCTGTTTGGTATCAGCCCTTATAATGAATATTCGTTTGCCTCTTTTTTCATTTAAAATCAACTCACTTAATTTTCAAGAATATGGTTATCAGCTTGTATTGCTGTTGTTTGTATTCCCCAGCTTTTACTTTTTCCAATGGGTAGCTGTCCCTTTGTTAATAATAATTTATTTGATCTTAAATGTAATTCGGAATAGTTTTAATTAGAACTTACTTAACAGTTACTTATTTCGCCAAGTTCCGTGGTTGGTCTCCATTACAGCCTCTGATTATGGCAATATGATTGAATATTAGTTTGGGTGGATTAAAAAGACAATTTCTTTTTTCGAAGTTCAAAATTTTGTCCAAGATAGACTTTTCTAACTATTTCGTCCTCCGCGAGTTCTTCTGGAGTACCCGCTTTTAAAATACTCCCTTCAAACATTAGGTAAGTTTTATCCGTAATGGCAAGTGTTTCTTGTACGTTGTGGTCAGTGATTAAAATCCCGATATTTTTCTTTTTAAGATGCGCAACGATTTTTTGGATATCCTCTACGGCTACTGGATCTACTCCTGCAAAGGGTTCGTCAAGTAAGACAAACTTTGGGTCAGTGGCTAAAGCCCGTGCAATCTCAGTTCGTCTTCGCTCTCCTCCTGAAAGTAAGTCTCCGCGGTTTTTTCGAATGTGATTAAGTCCAAATTCTTCCAATAACGACTCCATTTTTTCTTTTTGAGACGTCTTGCTCATATCGGACATTTGAAGTACACTTAATATATTTTCTTCTACACTTAACTTCCTAAAGACAGAAGCCTCTTGAGCTAAATAACCGATGCCTTGCTGAGCTCTTAGGTACATAGGAAATTTTGTAATTTCTTTATCATCGAGAAAAATATTACCGTTGTTGGGCTTGATAAGTCCTACGATCATATAAAAAGAAGTTGTCTTTCCTGCACCATTAGGACCTAATAATCCAACGATTTCTCCTTGTGAAACTTCTAAAGAAATTCCTTTGACTACTTTACGTCCTTTGTAGGCTTTTTCAATGTTTAACGCTTTTAAATTCATCATTTTTATTTTGTATTCAGTTCAATTTGTTCCCTGTACTGATAATCGTTCCTTAGGTGAGGGATGATGATACTTTCCCCCACAGCAGTTGCAATTTCCAAAGCTTCCATTACAGCTTTTTTAGTTAGTTTCTTCTCATGACATCTTTCAAAATGGTATTTGATGCAATCGTCACATTGGATTACGGATGAAGCTCCAGGGGCTAAAAGTTCTTTGGTAGCTAAATTGAGCTCTCCTTTTTGAAAGGTGCTTTGACCTAGATTAAAAATATGTTTTAGGGTAGTGGAAGCTTCAGAGAGTAATTGTTCATTCATACGACTTCTGTAGTAGTTAGATTCTTGTAAAGGATTAGACATCTTGGAGTGCTTTATTTTGTCGACGGGTTACAACTTTTGCAATGATAATGCTAACTTCGTAAAGTATGAGTATTGGAATACTTACTATTATCTGGCTGGCGATATCAGGAGGAGTGATAATGGCTGATAAACTCAACACTAGCACAAGGGAAATTTTTCTGTTTTTTCTCAAAAACTCAGGCGTTACTATTCCAACTCGGGTCAAAAAGTAAATGATGATTGGTAATTCAAATATTATTCCTGACGCAAGCACAGAAGCCCTTAACAGCCCGATATAGCTACTTAAATCAAAATCGTTGAAAATCTCATTACTTACCGAGTAATTCCCTAAAAAGTTGATGGAAAGAGGAGTAACGATATAGTACCCAAAAAGTACTCCAATAAAAAACAACAAAGAAGCGATAAAAATAAATCCGCGAGCATTTTTCCGCTCTTTTTCGTAGAGTCCTGGACTTATAAATTTCCAAAATTCAAAAATAATGTAAGGAAAAGAAACGATGAATCCTGCTAAAACTGAAGTCCATAAGTGAGCTGAAAATTGACCTGCCATGGTTCTGCTTTGTATTCTAAAGGGTAATTCTTCTATGCAAAAACTACTGCCTTGTCCTAAGCTCTGAGACAAAGAACAAAACCAACGATAGGTAATAAAGTCTTTATTTTTAGGACCAAAAAGTAATACATCAAAAATAAAATCTTTAAAAATAAAGGCTGCAGTGGCAACAATTACAATGGCCAAAACAGAACGAATTAAATGCCAACGCAATTCCTCCAAATGATCTAAAAAAGACATTTCATCTTTGGACGAATCTTTACTCATATTAAAGCTTTTATTCCTGAAACTAAGAAGAGCAAAAATATCAAAAACAAATGGGAAGTTTGTTTTTTTTTGATTCAAACTTTTATATACATAAATCACTTTATTGATATTATATTTTTTTGACTAGCTCTTAAAATTGTAGTATATTGGAGTGAAAAAGAATTTAACTCACTCAAATTTTAATGAATGTAGATGAAATGAAAAACAAGCTGAAGCAATACTTCGGCTTTTCATCGTTCAAAGGTTTACAAGAATCGGTAGTTAAAAATGTAATGGAACAAAACGATAGTTTTGTAATCATGCCTACCGGAGGAGGAAAATCACTTTGTTATCAGCTTCCAGCATTAATTCAAGAGGGTACATCCATAGTGGTTTCTCCTTTGATTGCCTTAATGAAAGACCAAGTGGATACCATTAGAGGAATTTCATCAGAAGAGGGTGTTGCCCACGTACTAAACTCATCTCTTAATAAAACGGCTGTTGCTCAGGTAAAAAGTGATATACGTGCAGGCATAACTAAACTCTTGTATGTAGCGCCTGAATCCCTTTCAAAACAAGAAAATATTGATTTTTTCAAATCGATAAAAATTTCTTTTCTAGCAATAGATGAAGCCCATTGTATCTCAGAATGGGGACACGATTTTAGACCTGAATACAGGAATTTACGTATGATTTTGGAACAGTTCAATCAGCGGGTTCCTATAATAGCTTTAACCGCTACAGCGACCCCGAAAGTACAGGAGGATATCATGAAAAACCTTCAGATCTCAGATGCGAAAGTTTTTAAGGCTTCATTTAATCGACCGAATTTATATTACGAAGTTCGACCAAAAACAGCTCAGGTAGATTCAGATATCATTCGTTTTGTAAAACAAAATCCTGATAAATCAGGGATCATTTACTGTCTCTCAAGAAAACGAGTAGAAGAATTAGCGCAAACACTTCAGGTAAACGGAATAAATGCCCTGCCGTACCATGCAGGTTTGGATGCTAAATCTCGTGTAAGTCATCAGGATCGATTTTTGAAAGACGAGTGCGATATTGTCGTAGCCACTATTGCCTTTGGAATGGGTATTGACAAACCGGATGTTCGCTTTGTGATTCATCACGATATTCCGAAAAGCATAGAAAGTTATTATCAAGAGACTGGCCGAGCAGGGCGAGACGGTGGTGAGGGTCATTGCCTAGCATTTTATGCTTATAAGGATATTGAAAAGCTCGAGAAATTTATGTCGGGAAAACCATTAGCAGAGCAGGAAATTGGTATGGCTTTACTGTCAGATATGGTTGCTTACGCTGAAACCTCTATGTCGAGGCGTAAGTTTATTCTGCATTATTTTGGTGAAGCTTTTGATAATGAAACCGGAGAAGGAGGGGATATGGACGACAATATGCGCCATCCTAAAAAGCAAGTTGAGGCTCAAAATGAACTCGGAATTCTACTCCAAACAGTACTTGAAACTAAAGAAAAGTTAAAAGCCAGAGAATTAGTAAAAACATTACTTGGAGAAATAAATGCCCTTATAAGTTCTCATAGAATTAATGACTTATCCATCTTTGGCAGCGGAAAGCAATACGATAATTTTTACTGGATGGCGCTTATCCGACAAAGTTTGGTTGCAGGCTTTTTAGCTAAAGAGATCGAAACCTATGGAGTTATTCGTTTGACCGATAAAGGGAAGCGATTTTTAGAGTTGCCCACTAGCTTTAAAATGACAGAAGATCACAAATACGATTCCTTGGATACTCAACCTATCGTCCGAGCACACTCAAAAGGGGTTGACAACGCTTTAATGAAGCTTTTAATAAGTCTTAGGAAAGAGGTTGCTACTGCCGGAGAAGTACCGCCTTACGCTGTTTTCCAAGAATACTCTCTGGAGGATATGTGTTTAAAATACCCCATCACTCAGGAAGAGTTAGTCAATATTAATGGAGTTGGAGAAGGTAAAGCAAAGCGGTATGGGAAGAAATTCCTTGATCTCATACAAAATTATATTGAAGAAAGTCAAATTATAAGACCTGATGACTTGGTTGTTAAGAGTACAGGTATCAACTCATCACTAAAACTTTTTTTAATTCAAAGTATCGATAGAAAACTTCCCTTTGAAGATATAGCCGCTGCAAAGGGTATGGAAATGGATTATTTAATTTCCCAAATGGAAACCATCGTATTTGCAGGCACAAAACTTAATATTGATTACTATTTAGAAGATCTGTTTGATGAAGAACAAATGGAAGAACTTTATGATTACTTTATCGAATCAGAGTCAGATTCCATAGAGCAAGCACTTGATGAATTTGAGGGAGATTATGAGGAAGAAGAGCTCCGACTTTACAGAATGAAGTTCATGAGTGAAATTGCCAATTAAACTTTTTGGTCTTAGAGGGATTATTATCTTTGCCACTTAATTCAATTTTATGGAAGGTATTTATGCAAAGTTTGAGACATCTAAAGGTGTAATAGTTCTTCAGCTTACTTATAAAGAAACTCCTGGCACAGTTGGGAATTTTGTGAGTTTGGCAGAGGGAAATCAAAAAAATGAGTACAAAAATGAGGGAGAACCTTATTACGATGGTTTGACTTTTCACCGCGTTATTCCAGACTTTATGATTCAAGGAGGCTGTCCTCAGGGGACTGGAGTAGCAGGTCCTGGATATCAGTTTGACGACGAATTTCACCCTGACCTCAAGCATAACAAAGCAGGAACACTTTCCATGGCAAATGCAGGTCCTGCGACTAACGGCAGCCAGTTTTTTATCACTCATGGACCTACAGATTGGCTCGACGGTAAACATACTGTTTTTGGCTATGTAGTAGAAGGTCAAGAGGTGGTAAATCAGGTGGCTCAAGGAGACATTATTAAGTCTCTAACCATAGAACGACGTGGAAAAGAAGCAGAACAATGGGATGCCAACGCCGCATTTAATACGTTTAATTTATCTGGTGAAGAAAGAAAAAAAGTAGCAACTGAGGAAGCTAAAAAAGCCCTTGCTGGTCTAACAGAAGGTATGAAAGAAACCCCCAGTGGCTTATTTTATAATATCACTAAAGAAGGATCAGGAGCAACTCCAGAAAAAGGAGCCCAGGTAGCTGTTCATTATAAAGGCACTTTAGTCGATGGGAAAGTTTTCGATTCTTCATACCAAAGAGATGAGCCTATCAAATTTACAGTAGGAGTAGGTCAGGTTATTCCAGGTTGGGATGAAGGTATCCTTCTAATGACCAAAGGCGCTTGTGCTCGACTTGTTATTCCAAGCCACTTAGCATATGGTGCTCAAGGGGCAGGTGGAGTCATTCCAGCTGATGCAACATTGATTTTTGATGTAGAATTGGTTGATTTTTAGGATCGCTCTTCAGGACTATTATCTTCAAACCATTTTATATTACAACCCATACTAGGGTATTGCAATGATTCTATGGGTTCTCCCTTTAACATGGAAGTACAAGCTTGATGCAGATCTTTGCCGGTAATGGGTTGATCATTTCCAGGTCTTGAGTCATCGTATCTACCTCTGTAGTAAAGACTTAACTCAGAATCAAACAAATAAAAATCTGGAGTACAAGCTGCTTTGTAGGCATGCGCGACCTCTTGAGTGTCGTCAAAGAGGTAGGGAAATAAGAACTCTTTTTCTAAGGCGAGTTTTTTCATGTTTTCAGGTCCGTCTTGTGGATGACTGATAATACTGTTACTCGAAATGGCAATTGTATTGACACCAATTTTGGAAAATTTACTAGCAGTATTTACGATAGCATCCATCAAATGAACGACATAAGGACAGTGGTTACACATAAAAATAATTAAGGCGCCTGAATAACCTTTGAGTTGTTTCAAAGACTCTTTTTGACCAGAGACTATATTTGTCAGAGAAAAAGAAGGTGCTTCTGTCTTTAAAGGAAGCATATAAGATTCTGTAAGTGCCATAAAGATTCAATTTAAATGCTGAATTAAAAGTAGTATTTTTGAAGCAAGCAAAATAGCTTTATGATTGATTTTACCACTTTTGAAGGATTGGATATCAGAGTCGGAACTGTATTGGAGGCAAAGGATTTTCCTGAAGCTATAAAGCCAGCCTACCAACTGCAAATTGATTTTGGACCACTTGGAAAACTAAACTCTTCAGCGCAGATCACTAAACGATACAAAAAAGAAGATTTAGTAGGAAGACAGATCATAGCGGTAGTAAATCTTGGCACTAAAAAGATTGCACATTTTGAAAGCCAATGCCTCGTTCTGGGAGCCAAGGATCAAGAGGATGTGATCTTATTAGCTCCCGAAAATGGTTTGCCTAACGGCCAACAAATTTTATAAACTACATCATATCTGATAAGAACAATGCATTGGTAAGTATGCGATTGGTTCCATACCAGAAGGCTCTAAAATTAGTGTTGTCTGTCAATACAATGATGCGACCCCTGCCCATACGCTGAACTTGAAAAGGAACTGTGTTTTTTAGCAATTCTAAATTCTCTTCTGAAATATATCCACTTAACAGGGGGTTATTTGTGTACTTTATTGGGTTATTATAACTTTGTTTATCTGGTTTGATATAAAGATTTGTATTTCTAAATACGGCTAAATTTTCATTTTGAAAGCCAAAATTAATCGGGTGACTTCTGTCAATTTTTGTATTGAATATTGCACCACTTGTAAGCTGAGCACCACTAAACAATTCTTTATTTTCAAAACTCACGTCTTCTGCGACAAGTTCTTGATTTAAGAATTCGAGTTCAATAAAGCCGTTTTTCTCCAGCCATCGAGTCGTATTTTGATATCCGATGATGGTCCCTCCCTCACTGACAAATTCTTTTAACTTTTCTATATGTGGGTTGAGTCCTGATCCAGAAAAACTGGGAATAACAAAATGGGTATATCGACTTAAGTCTGTTCTGCTTAGGTTACGAATATCAATTTTAGAAATGGAAATATGGTGTCTTGTATCCAACAAATGCCATATTTCTCCAGCGTCATAGCTGCGAACCCCATCGCCTACTAAAAGCGCAATTTCTGGTTTTTTTACGGAAGTAAAGTCCCTCGATCCGAGATCTATTCCATCGGTGTAACCTGTTTTTGAGCTGTGGATAGTAATATGGCTTGCCTGAGCTCCCTCTTGAAGGATACTGAATAATGCATCTTCTGTCACCTCTT
>CAZOWC010000028.1:0-10606 GCA_964583375.1 uncultured Flavobacteriaceae bacterium | reverse complement strand
GTTGAAGTATCCTCCGTGCAGGTTATGAATATTTAGAATATCAGCATTTTTGATTGCCTCGTTATTATTGGTCGTCAGAAATACACTCTTGTATTCTTCAAATTCTCTAATAGTATCTAAGTTTCTTTTAGTGAGGTATAAATCTGTATAGGTATTATTGATGATAAGACCTTTAGCAATGCTTAATCCTAAATTTCCGGCTCCGATAATGGCTATTTTCATATGTTCTGTTTTTAAAATACTGTGGCTTTTAGTTCCAGTCCTAAAGTCTCTTCCCAACCCATCATAAGGTTGGTGTTTTGAAGGGCTTGTCCCGAAGCTCCCTTGACTAAATTATCTATACAACTGGTAATTAACAATGTTTTTTCGTGTAAGTGAAGGTGAATGAAACAATTATTTGTATTCACCACTGACTTTAAGCTGATGGGATCTGTTGAAATATGAGTAAATGGAGCACTTTGGTAGAAGTTTTGATAAATGTGTTGTGCTTCTTCTAAGCTGCCGTCATATGAGGTATAGGCAGTAGCAAAAATACCTCTTGTAAAATCTCCTCTTTGAGGCATAAAGAAAAGTTCTGCCGGTGCGCCCAATTGATTTAATGTTCTGTGGATTTCTCCTAAGTGCTGATGTGTAAAAGGTTTGTACCAGGAGAGGTTGTTATTTCTCCAGCTAAAATGTGTAGTAGAGCTCAGGCTTACCCCTGCTCCAGTGCTTCCTGTGGTCGCATTAATATGGATGGTTTCGGTGTATTTTTTATTTTTTGCCAAAGGCAATAATGCCAATTGAATAGCTGTTGCAAAGCAGCCAGGATTGGCGATGGCTGTTGCCTTTTCAATTTGTTCCTTTTGTAGTTCTGGCAATCCGTAAACAAATGATTTTCCCTGAAATTCGCAACTGTCTTCAAGTCTGAAATCGTTACCTAAATCAATAATTAAAGTTGTTTTAGAAAAGGTATGATTATTTAAAAAGTCTCTGGACTTCCCATGACCTAGACAAAGGTATAACACATTAATATCTGGCTGGACACTTCCAGTAAAAAGCAAGTCTGTTCTCCCCAAAACGTCAGGGTGGGCTGAACTTATGGGTTTTCCTGCTCGAGTGGTACTGTATACAAAATCAATTTCCAATGCTGGATGCTGGAGGATTAACCGGATGAGTTCACCACCAGTATATCCTGAGCCTCCTATGATTCCAACCTTTTTCATTTTTTAGAATTTAAATGTTGATAGATTCTTGTGGAATTGGCGGTCAATTTAATAAAGCCTTTGGCGTCATCAGCTGTCCATCCTTTATTCATTTCCCCATAGCTACCAAATTCTGCTTGCATGAGGTCAAAAGGAGATTCAATACCGAGTAATTCAAATCGGTAGGGGTGAAGCTCCACAAAGACCTTCCCGCTTACTCGTTCTTGACTACTTTCCATAAAGGCTTCAATGTCACGCATCGCTGGATCCAAATATTGGCCTTCATGCAACTGCATTCCGTAAAAATTTGCCAATTGTTCTTTTTGAAATTGTTGCCACTTACTTAAGGTATGTTTTTCTAGTAGATGATGCGCTTTAATAAGTATTAAAGGAGCTGCTGCTTCAAAACCAACACGTCCTTTGATCCCTATAATGGTATCTCCTACGTGTATGTCTCGACCTATGGCATATTTTTTTGCAAGTTCTTGCAGCTGTTGTATCAGTGAAACTGCATCTGATTTTGTTCCGTTTAACCCAACTAACTCTCCTTTTTTAAAGTCCAACTCAACTTTGATGGGCTCATTTTCTATTAGTGGGTTAGGGTAAGCGGAGTCTGGAAGTGGTAAATCAGAAGTTAAGGTCTCAGCACCGCCTACACTGGTTCCCCAAAGTCCTTGGTTGATGGAATACTGTGCTTTTTCCCATGGAATGTCAATGCCTTCAGATTTAAGGTAATTGATCTCATCCTCTCTAGACAACTGATTGTCCCGTATGAGTGTAATGATTTGCATTTTAGGTGCCATGACTTGAAAGATTAGATCAAAACGAACCTGATCATTACCTGCACCTGTACTCCCATGGGCGATATATTTTGCACCAACTTTTTTGGCGTAGTTGACTATCTCGATGGCTTGGATGACGCGCTCTGCACTCACAGAAAGAGGGTAAGTGTTGTTTTTCAACACATTACCAAACAGTAAATATTTGACAATTTTATGATAAAAATCTTCAAGAGCGTTGATGTTTTGATAGGTAAAAGCCCCCATTTGATAGGCTTTTGTCTCTATGATGTCAATTTCAGCTTTTGAAAATCCACCCGTGTTGACACTCACCGCGTGAATTTCATATCCATCTTGGGATAATTTTTTTAACGAGTATGAAGTGTCTAATCCACCGCTATAGGCCAATACTAAAGTTTCTTTTTTCATGAGTTTTTCTTTTTGATTAAAAGTGATTCTTTAATTTTTTTGAGGCGTCGAAAAACCTTGTCATTTATTTTTTTAGCAGTACTTTTATCTTCTGGGTCGTAGAGCATACCAGTACACAAGCACATTTTTCGTTCAGTTCGTGTCAATACGTCATAGTTTTTGCACGTCTGGCATCCCTTCCAAAATTCAGGGTCATCGGTCAGCTCTGAAAAATGGACAGGTTTATATCCTAAGTGATAATTGATTTTCATTACAGCCATTCCAGTAGTGATTCCAAACACCTTTGCTTCAGGATATTTTTCTAAAGACAATTCAAAAACCTTTTTTTTTATTTTTTTTGCCAATCCTTTACCTCTGAATTCAGGTGCTACGATAAGTCCAGAATGAGCGACGTACTTTCCATGTCACCAAACCTCTATATAGCAAAATCCAGCAAAAATACCTTCGTTAAGGGCAATAACTGCATTTCCGTTCTGCATCTTGGTATGGATGTAGGCAGGGGTTCGTCTAGCAATTCCAGTTCCTCTAGATTTTGCAGATTCATCTATGCAAGCACTGATTGTTTTGGCGTATATAATATGTTCCGCTTTTGCGCGAATAATGTTCATTTTAGATCGTATTGGAAAAAATAAATTGAGTTTTGTTCGTCAAGGGAGAAGGGCTCGCCATACTCCATAAAATTTTACACCCCAAAGGGGCGACGACGGATGCTGCGCAACGGATTTGTTACGTAACTTTTAGAGAAAGTATGTTGAATCGTCTCAAACATAATGATGCAAATTTCAAATATTTTTTTTATTTGGGCAAACATTTCAGTTATAAATGCAAAGCTGTGAGTTCATTGTGGTTATGCTTACCTTTGTACTGTGGAATTTAAAGAAATTGAAAATACGCGACAAGACCTCTCAAGTCTTGCCTCTGAAAAGCTCCTCCTGGCACACAGTGGCGGGGTGGACAGTTGTGTCATGGCACAATTACTTCTCGATAAAAAAATTCCGTTTAGTGTAGCTCATTGTAATTTTCAGTTACGTGACTCTGCAAGTAATGAAGATGAAAAATTTGTAAGGGATTGGTCTCAGCAACACAGAATTCCATTTTTTACTAAACGTTTCGATACCCTTTCTTTTAAAAAAGACCACAAACAAAGCACGCAACTTGCAGCTCGAAACTTACGTTATCAGTGGTTTGAAGAGCTCAGAAATACTCACGGGTTTAGTGTGCTCCTTACAGCACATCACCTCAATGATCAGTTTGAAACTTTTTTTATGTGTGCAACACGGGGGACAGGGATCAAGGGTTTACTGGGCATTCAAGAGCGGGACTGGATTCAACGTCCTTTAAAAAACACCCCCAAAGCTGAAATCCTTGCCTATGCCCAAGAACATAAAATCAAGTGGAGTGAGGATGCCTCTAATGCAACAGACGACTATTTGAGGAATGCAGTTCGGCATCAGTTACTAGAACCATGGCTAGAACTCCATCCAGAGAGCCTTACCAACTTTAAAACAACCCTACAGCATTTGAATGCTGCGAATTCGTTCATTAAAACCCAGCTGGATTTTTTAAAAAAGCAAATTTTTATTGAACAAGATTACGGGCTAGAGATAGATATTGTTTTGTTGAATCAATTACCTCAAAAGCATTTTTGTATTCATCATTGGTTTGCACCCTTAGGGTTTTCAGCAGATGAGGTTTTAAAACTTATTCAAGCTTCAAAGGGTAAAGTGTTGTATTCCTCTACACATCGTATGATTCGTGAACGAGAACGTTTGGTTTTGACCCCTTTAAAAGCAATAAACACGCATCGGTTTGTTTTGGATTTAAGTTCGAAAGAGATCAAACTCCCAATTTCATTAGTATGGGAAACTGTAAATCCAACTCCTAAAATGAATTGGAAGAGCCATCAAGCAGCTTTGGATAAAAGTCTATTAAAAAAGCCGTTATGCCTTAGGAAATACGAAAAAGGAGATTACTTTTATCCCAGCGGAATGAATGGAAAAAAATTATTGAGTAAGTTTTTTAAAGACGAAAAGTTCACTACCCTGCAAAAAGAGTCTCAATGGCTTTTGTGTTCTGGAGAAGATATAGTCTGGTTAGTTGGAAAGCGTTGTGACAATCGATTTACGGCAAAAGTATCGACAGGTGAAATTTTATTAATACAGTTAGAGCAATGAAATCATGCTTACTCTTTTTATTTGGAATCCTCACTTTGCAGGCGCAGTTTGAAGAGCCTGTAGTTTGGAAAAGTAAGGTTGAACAACTTGCTGAAGACCGCTACCAGCTGATATTTGAGGCAGGTATTGCACCCAACTGGCATTTGTATTCCCAGTTTTCTGATCCCGAAGGGGCTATCCCGACTGAATTTGTATTCGATCAAACTGACAGTTTTAAGCTTGTGGGAAATGTTAAAGAAAGTGAGTCTGTTGTTGACTATGACCAAGTGTTTGAAATGGACCTTACTTATTTTAACGATAGTGCGGTATTTCAACAGCAAATTCAAGTACTGGATGATCGTTTAACCCAAATTAAGGTAGAAATCAATTATCAAGCCTGTGATGATGAACTGTGTATTTTTAGGACAGAATCTTTTATTCTCTCGTTGGACGGTTCAGTTTCAGCTGTAGAGTTGGAAATAGATGAAAAAAGCCAAGAGTTATCGGCTGAGCTAAAATTAGCCCTCACAGAGAATCAATATTTGGAAACTGCTACATTAAAAGAGGGTACTTATACCCCATTAAATATCTTTTTATTAGGCTTTTTTGGTGGATTACTCGCCCTATTGACTCCATGTGTATTCCCCATGATTCCTTTAACTGTTTCTTTCTTTTTAAAGCAAAGTACCACAAAATCTAAAGGTATTTTTAACGCATCACTTTATACCTTCTTCATAGTGTTGATTTATGTATTGCTGAGTTTACCTTTTCACTTTATCGATTCTTTAAATCCAGAGATCCTTAATAATTTGGCGACGAATATTGGTTTAAATATTTTCTTTTTTGTGGTCTTTGTGTTTTTTGCCTTATCGTTTTTTGGTTTTTACGAACTCACCCTTCCAACAGTTTGGAGTAGCAAAACGGATGAAGCTTCAGCTGTTCGAGGAGGTCTAGGAATTTTCTTTATGGCGCTTACCCTAGCAATAGTTTCTTTTTCCTGTACAGGCCCCATTCTTGGGTCATTATTGGCAGGATCACTTACTGCTGAGGGAGGTGCTTTTCAGTTGAGTATAGGTATGTTGGGCTTTGGTGTTGCCTTGGGATTACCCTTTGGACTGTTTGCTTTATTTCCCAATGCCCTAAAGGCACTTCCAAAATCAGGAGGATGGATGACTACTGTCAAAGTAGTATTGGGCTTTTTGGAATTAGCACTGGCACTTAAATTCTTATCCAATGCGGACCTGGTAGCCCATTGGGGAATTTTAAAGCGAGAGGTTTTTGTAGGAATATGGACACTTATTTCCTTTGCACTTACACTTTATCTTTTTGGAATTTTCCGTTTTCCACATGAGGTTAAAATGCCTTTGAGTAAGGGTCGTAAATTAGTCGCAGTAGGAGTTTTAATTCTCACCAGTTACCTATTTCTTGGTTTTGTTTCAGAAGAAAACAAACTCCGACTATTTAGTGGCTTTCCCCCACCCGAATTTTACAGCCTTAATACTCAAGACTCCAATTGCCCTCTAGGTTTGGAATGTTATAAGGACTTCGAGCAAGGAAAACAAGCTGCAGTTATTGCAAACAAACAAATACTCTTAGATTTTACTGGCTGGGCCTGTGTCAACTGTCGCCGAATGGAGGAAAACGTTTGGGCAGATCCTGCCGTTTACGAATTACTAAATGAACGTTATATCATCATTTCGCTTTACGTAGATGATAGAGAAAATCTAACTCCTGAATCACAGTTTATTTTTCAATATCCAGATGGACGTATCAAGGAAATTAATACCATAGGTAAAAAGTGGGCTACTTTTCAAGCGATCAACTTCAATACTGCTTCTCAGCCTTTTTATATTCAAATGACATCAGATGGAGAATTGCTGAATACTCCAATTCAATACACGGATAAAGTTACTTTTGAGAATTGGTTAAAACAGGGCTTGGAACGATTGCCACATAAGCCTGCTAAAGCCAAATATTTTAATTTTTAGTTTTTGGATCAAATATTGCTACGGCAATTTTAGAATCCGCCGTACCGTAATATAAAAACCATTTGTTTTTGAAGAAAACTAGACCTTCTACAAAACAAACCTCATTGACCTCCCCAACTTTTTCATAGTCTTTATCAGGATAAATAAAGTATGATTGGGTTCTTTTTTCGAGTTTATAAGGAAATTGTGGATTGAATAAAGCCTGTCCAGCAGCATAGGTAAATTTAGGAAGTTTAAAATCATTGTAGTTGGCTGCATTACTTGCGTTATACATCAAAAGAATTCCTTTGTTTTCATCATATAAAGCGTAGGGGCCGGGTTCCACTAGTCGACTGTCAAAATACCCTCTACGTGGGTGAAGTACACTAATTAATGTGCTCTTTTCAGCATCTTCAAGAGGAGTCCAATCAGTCAAATTATCTGAAGAAGCCATAAACAAGTTGGTGTCTCCAAAATAGAGCCAATATTTTCCATTTATTTTTTTTGCAATTTGATGATTTCCTTCTCTCTGAGTTACTATTGCGGCGGATTTGGACCAATGATTTTTATATTTTTCTCTATTTAAAATCAAGCCGTGTTTTTTCCAATGAATCAAATCTTTAGAGGAGGCAATACTCATACGAGCTATTTTACCATCATAGGCGGTGTAAGTCATGATGTATTCTCCTTTATCAGATTGTACTACACGAGGATCTTCAACTCCATCAAAATAGCAGGACTTACAATCCAGACTGTAAGGGACTCCTTCACGCTTTCTAAAGTTCCATTCCAAATCCTTTTGATTGTCTTTGTCAGGGTAAAAAACGGGATTTTCTTTTTTTTCAAAATGGAGCCCGTCAGTGCTATAGGACAAACCAATTCGTGAAGTTCCCCACTTGTCTTGTGCACGATATAGCATAAAAACAGTGTCATTTTTTACAACGGCAGCTGGATTTAAAACATTGCGTTCCTCCCAAAAAACCTTTTGTTGAGTGATTGGGTCTGTAAAACTTAGATTTTTATTTGGTTTTAAAATCGGGTTTATAGAATCTACTTTTTTGAAATAGGGAAAGGCCCAGGCTTCAGGGTTATGATCATTTTTTTTCGTAGAGGTCACTGTACAACTATTTAAAAACAAAAGAAAGCTGAGTAGTACAATAGGTTTCATAAAAGCGGTGATATTTATTCTAAAAATAAGGATTTTAAAGCATTCTCTTTAGAGGTGGGGGTGTTTCTTAAGGTGGGGTTTGTTTTAATGACAGGAGTAATTCACTATTTGGAAATTCGCTAAGGCCTTGGTTAAGGAAGTTTTGAGCTTGGTTTTGTTGTTTGTTTTTTTGGTAGTATTTGACTAACAATTCGTACACATTCTGTTTTCCCCAAGTGGGGGTAGTGGCTGAGGCGGACGGATTAGGAGCTTGAAGTGCTTTTTTTAAATGAGTTTCTACTTTTTTTCCTCCACCAAATGCTTTAGGAGTATAGAAATCGTTGATGGCTAGCGCGAGATTAGTTCTCATATTCGTAGGAGCAAGTGCAAAAGCGCGTTCTGCTCGCTGGTAGGCGGCACGACCCAAACTCATCATGGACCAATAACTTTTAAAACGGGAGCTGTAGCCCAATTGTAAAGCGAGCAGTGCTTGACTTTCAGCGTCCTCTTTTAAGGGTTTTAGTAATTCAATAGCACGGTTAATAAGTTCCTCAGCGGCTTTCTTGTTCTCTAATCGATGGGCGATCAGGGCTTGGTTGTATAAACCGTAGGAAAGCCAATAGCGATTGAAGTTATTGTCCTCTTTATTAAAGGCTTGCTTTAAAATAGTATTGTGTTTTACTAATGGACTTTGAGTTTGTTGTGTTTTTGATTGCTGAAAAGCCAGTTTTATGGTTGCTTCAGGTGTTGGGTTTTGCCCTAAAACAGAGGAAAACCAAAGTATAAATACAAGAGTTACAGTATTGTAAAGGAAATGATTGATCAGTCCTTTCATAGGTATTTTTTTAGGTTTTTAACGTAGTTTTCAAACGCCTTTACCCCTTGTTTAGTAAGTGAAACTTGGGTATGTGGATAATTGTTTAAAAAGCTCTTTTTTATGCTAAGATACTGCGCTTCTTCCAGTTTTTTGAGCTGTACGCTTAAATTTCCAGAACTAGCCTCTGTATATTTTTTAAGTGTAGTAAAATTTTCCTGAGGATGGACCATCAAATGGGAAACGATTGCCAAACGCAGGGGGGCATGCAGTAAGGGGTCTAGGTTTTTATACATCCTTTTTTTTGTGTTTGTAATGTAATAATAGACCGGGAAGCAAAAAGGTAACGAGAGCAACGATCCCCATTAAAATAGGATGCTGTTTCCAAGGAATAAAAAAGGCCGCATAGGCGCCTAGATTTAAAATTACCCCGCAAAATAACAACATTTTACTGCGGATAAAACTCCCTGCAACGGCTGTAGCAATCCCTAAAAGAAGCAGGATTATTGGTGTCAGGTGATTTTGTAATTCATTCCAAAATCCAAAGGATACAACTATAATGTTGATTCCTGTAAACAGCCATAAACGTGATGAAATTTGGTTTAGTGGGTTATGTTTTTTTGCTTTTTTGGCTTCATACACCATAGTGTAAATACTTAAAAGTGGTAGAAGTAAATAAGGAAACCAACTCTGGGCTTCCCTTCCAGTATTCATTAAATAAGCTTGTGCAAAACAACATAGGGCAATAGTACCTCCCCATAAAATAAAAGTAAAACCGTTTTCCTCAAAACGATTTTTGGCTCGTTGGATGACTTGATCAATCAAGGCAAAACTTTCTTCTGCTGTAAATTCTTTTGTTTTCATAAATATATTTGTGTTTTTCAAATATAAAGTAATTCATAAAATAAACTAAATTAACCCAAAAAATAATTTTACTAAGGGAGTAAAAATTTATCTATTTAAATAGAGCGATTTAACCATTCATCAGTTTTTTCTTCAAGAGTTTCTTCTACTGTTTTTAATTCTATAGAAAGTGCTTTGATATCATCTGGGGATAGGGTTTCGTCAGTAAACTGATTTTGAAGTTTTTCTTTTTTGGATTCAAGGGAGGCAATTTTTTTCTCCAATTTTTTTAAAATCCTTTGGTCCTTATAAGAAGGTTTGTTTTCGTTGCTGTCATCTGCTGTATTTTTCCACTCGGTCTTGGGTTTTTTCCTCGAGCTTACTGCCGTATTTTCAAGACCTTCATAAGCTCTAAAGTCAGAATAATTTCCTGGAAAATCTTCGATTTTTCCCTCTCCACGAAAGACAAAAAGATGGTCCACAATCTTATCCATAAAATAGCGGTCGTGGGAGACTACGATCAAACAACCGGGAAAGTCCAGCAGGAAATTCTCCAGCACATTGAGGGTTACAATGTCCAAATCGTTGGTGGGTTCATCCAAGATTAGGAAGTTTGGATTTTGAATTATAACGGTACACAGATAAAGTCTTTTTCGTTCGCCTCCGCTGAGTTTTTCCACATAGTCGTATTGTTTTTTACGGTCAAATAAAAAGCGTTCAAGTAATTGTTGAGCGGAGATTTTACGCCCTTTTTTAAGCGGTATGAATTCCCCAAATTCATGGATCACTTCGATGACCTTTTGACTGGATTTAATCTCAATACCTTCCTGTGTATAATAGCCAAACTTAAGGGTCTCTCCCCTGATAATTTTTCCACTATCAGGTTTTATTGTATCGGTCAGTAATTTGAGAAAGGTAGATTTACCTGTTCCATTGTTGCCGATGATCCCAATCCGATCATTGCGCTGAAAGTTGTAGTCAAAACCTCTGAGAATCACCTTGTTTCCAAAAGCCTTGGTTACTCGATGCATTTCGATCATTTTAGAACCTAAACGTTCCATATTGATTTCTAGTTGCACTTTGTGTTCGTTTCTTCGTATTTGTGCTTTAGCTTTGATAGTATTAAAATCGTCGATTCTGGATTTAGACTTTGTAGTTCTGGCTTTGGGTTGACGGCGCATCCATTCCAATTCTTTTGTAAAATGACGTTTGGTTTTATGGGCTTCTGTATCGAGCTGTTCCATTCGAGCTGCGCGTTTTTCTAAGAAATAGGAATAGCTTCCTTTATAG
>CAZOWC010000027.1:0-10679 GCA_964583375.1 uncultured Flavobacteriaceae bacterium | reverse complement strand
TTTAAACCTATAGTAGGTGAGGTGTACCACCTTTATTAAGGGAAAGAGCAAGATTTCCTTTCATTAGTCGAGCCTAGTGAATGGAATAAAAAACACCTGGGCAGTTTCCGACTAAACAGTGATTATAAGTGGGTGCGTCAATAAGCCCTTTTTTCTATGTAATTTCACAAAATGGATAAACAAGAAACCCCTCGACAACAAAAAATCAATCGTGTGCTTCAGCAGGAAATAGCAAAGGTACTCCAACAAGCCGTTAGTGAGGGGTCGATAAAAAACTTATTGGTCTCTGTAACCAAGGTTCGCGTAACTTCAGATCTGTCTATTGCAAAAATATACCTTAGCATTTTTCCGGTAAACGATGCCATTACCTACATCGATGCTTTAAAAGAAAACCGTTCTCAACTGCGTCACGACTTGGCACAACGAATGAAAAACCAGCTGAGAAGATTTCCTGAGCTCCACTTCTATCTTGACGATTCTTTGGATTATATAGAAGGGATAAATGAAGAATTACGCAATGGAACTAACCCGCTAATCAATCCTGAATCTTTAGATTCACGGAAAAAAAAATAAACTTCTCCTTTAGCAGATGGATCAGTTTTCACTTAAAATCGCTTTGCGATACTTTTTTTCAAAAAGTAGCCAAACTGTAATCAACAGAATTAACGGCTTTGCCTTTTTTATGGTGGTCATAGCTACTGCCTCTTTATTTGTAGTACTCAGTGCTTTTGGGGGGCTTAAAGATTTTGGTTTGTCATTTTCTGAGTCCTTTGATCCGGACTATCAAATTCAACCTGAACAGGGAAAAATTTTTTACGTCTCTAAGAGCACCCTTACAGCGCTTACTAAAATTAAAGGAGTCATTGCTGCTGCTGCCCAAATAGAAGAAAAAGTCTTTTTGTCTTATGGCGAAAAGAATCAGGTGGCGTACTTAAAGGCTGTTGATCAAAACTATACCTCAGTCGTCCCACTTGAGGATCTTATCACTCTAGGTGATTGGCTCTCTTTCGATGGTGCAGATGTCGTCTTAGGCTTTGGTCTTGCTGGCAACCTAGGGGTCGGTGTTTATGATTACACTACTTTTTTAAACCTTACTGTTCCCAAAAAGAAAAAACAATCGTTACTAAATCAAAGTCCTTTTAACCAAATTTCCTCTATAGTTGTAGGGCTTTACCAAATCAATGAAGAACTGGACAAAAAGTTTGTGTTTTCTCGACTTGAACTGGCACAAAACTTATTGGAGCTCCAACCGCAACAATATTCTTCTTTAGTGCTTAAAACAGATCCCTCTGTAACTCAAGAAGAATTAACTGAGGCCTTAGCCCCTTTTTTTGATACGCCTATAAAAATTGTTTCTCGTGCTGAGCAAAACGCCGCGCTTTATAAAATGCTTAATATTGAGCAGTTGGCCATCTATTTTATTTTTTCACTGGTAATGCTCATTGCCTTATTTAATGTCATTGGAGCCTTGATAATGATGGTTTTAGACAAGCAAAGACAAATAAAAATACTTTTATCTATGGGAGCAACTCCTCAAAAAATTCACCGTGTCTTTTTTCTTTTAGGGGTACTGATATGCAGTGTTGGCGGGCTAATTGGTCTCGTACTAGGATCCGTTTTGGTTCTTATTCAATACCATTTCCCTTTTATTTATGTGCCCGGCACAAATCTTTCCTATCCTGTGCTTTATCAAGCTGAAAACCTTTTAATTGTTATGGCTACACTTATGGTTTTGGGTCTGTTAAGTACCGCTTGGGCTACACGAGGACTCGACAAAAAAATAACAGATTACACAGGCTGATTGAGTGCAAATTCCTCTAGAATTTCATCTAAAACTTCAAAAACCCCTTCGGCTTCATTTGAAGTCACCATGCGTGTTCTCAAGGGTTTAAAGTTTGGTATTCCTTTAAAATAGTTCGTGTAATGTCTTCTTGTTTCTAGAACGCCTAGAGTCTCTCCTTTCCAGTCAATTGCCATTTCTAAGTGACGCCTAGCAGCCGATACTTTTTGGTCTAAACGAGGTGGAGCTAAATGATTTCCTGTTTGTAGAAAATGTTTTACCTCATTAAAAAACCAAGGATTCCCAATACTAGCTCTTCCAATCATGGCTCCATCTAGACCGTATTCGTCACACATCTTTTTGGCTTGTTCAGGGGTATTTACATCTCCATTTCCAAAAACTGGTATGTGCATTCTTGGATTGTTTTTGACTGCAGCAATTGGAATCCAATCAGCATCCCCTTTATACATTTGAGCCCGGGTTCTTCCGTGAATAGAAATTGCTGCACAGCCCACATCTTGAAGCCGCTCTGCTACTTCTACAATGTGAATCGAATCGTGATCCCATCCCAGGCGTGTTTTAACCGTAACTGGTAGCTTGGTGTGTTTGACCATGGCTTGCGTAATAGCAACCATTTTAGGGATATCCTTTAAAATTCCTGCTCCAGCACCTTTACAAACAACTTTTTTGACTGGACAGCCAAAGTTTATATCTATAATGTCGGGCTTTGAAGCCTCTACAATCTCTACCGAACGTAACATAGAGTTCAGGTTGGCGCCAAAAATTTGGATTCCAACTGGACGCTCTTTTTCGTAAATATCCAACTTTTGAACGCTTTTGGCCGCATCGCGAATCAATCCTTCGCTTGATATAAACTCCGTATAGACCACATCAGCCCCATTCTCCTTGCACAAGGCCCTAAAAGGAGGGTCGCTGACATCTTCCATAGGTGCAAGAAGAAGAGGAAACTCAGGTAATATTATATCGCCTATTCTAGCCAAAAGTTTAATTTTTTACAAAAATAAGCAAAAAAGGCTCCCCCAGAAGCCTTATATTTGCCAGCTATGAGAGAAGACGCCGTATGAAACAGTTTCGTAATTTTTGCATCATTGCCCATATTGACCATGGAAAAAGTACTTTAGCTGACCGTCTTCTAGACTTCTCCGGAGCAGTAACAGAGCGCGAAAAGCAAGACCAACTACTTGACAATATGGATCTGGAGCGCGAGCGGGGAATCACTATTAAATCTCACGCCATACAAATGGAATACGAGCACCAAGGAGAAACCTTTGTGTTAAATTTAATAGACACCCCTGGCCATGTGGACTTTTCTTATGAGGTTTCTCGGTCAATCGCTGCTTGCGAAGGTGCTTTGCTTATTGTAGATGCTGCCCAAAGCATTCAAGCACAAACCATTTCCAACCTCTATTTGGCCTTAGAAAACGATTTGGAGATTATTCCTGTTCTCAATAAAATCGATCTTCCCTCTGCAAATCAAGAAGAAGTAACAGACGATATCGTTGATCTATTGGGCTGTGCTCCTGAAGATGTCATTCCTGCTTCAGCTAAAACAGGTCAAGGAATACAAGAAATTTTAACGGCGATCATAGAGCGCATTCCATCGCCCAAAGGAAGCCCTAATGAGCCATTGCAAGCCCTTATTTTCGATTCAGTATACAACCCTTTTCGAGGAGTAGAAACCTATTTTCGTGTGTTGAATGGACAAATTAAAAAGGGTCAAAAAATTCAATTCATCGCAACAGCAAAAACCTATTTTGCTGATGAAATTGGAACTTTAAAACTTACTCAAGAGCCAAGAAAAGAGATTGGCGCTGGTGATGTAGGTTATCTAATTACAGGAATTAAAGAAGCCAAAGAGGTTAAGGTTGGAGACACGATAACTGATTCTGCCAACCCTACTCAAAACGCTATAGAGGGCTTTGAGGAAGTAAAACCTATGGTCTTTGCGGGGATTTATCCAGTAGATACAGAAGAATACGAAGAGCTCCGTACTTCCATGGAGAAATTACAGCTCAATGACGCATCTTTGGTGTTTTTCCCTGAAAGTTCTGCTGCTCTTGGTTTTGGATTCCGATGTGGATTCTTGGGCATGTTGCATTTAGAAATTATACAAGAGCGCTTGGAGCGTGAGTTTAACATGACAGTAATCACTACGGTTCCCAATGTTTCTTACAAAGCATACACCAAAAAAGATCCCGATATTTTTTTGAGTGTTAATAACCCCTCTGACCTGCCCGACCCGTCAATGCTCGACCGCGTTGAAGAACCCTATATAAAAGCCTCTATTATAACCAAAGCTGACTTTGTAGGAAACGTAATGTCGCTCTGTATTGAAAAAAGAGGGCAAATCACCAACCAAACCTATTTAACGCCAGAACGTGTTGAATTGAATTTTGACCTCCCCCTAGCAGAAATCGTTTTTGACTTTTACGATCGACTTAAGACCGTATCCAAAGGATATGCTTCTTTTGATTATTCCCCCATTGGCATGCGAGCTTCTAAACTGGTTAAGGTAGATATCCTGCTCAACGGAAATCAGGTTGACGCACTTTCTGCCCTTATACATGCTGACAATGCCTACAGTATTGGTAAAAAAATCTGTGAAAAATTACGTTCGTTGATTCCACGTCAACAATTTGACATTCCTATACAAGCTGCAATTGGTGCCAAAATTATTTCGCGGGAAACTATCAAAGCCTTAAGAAAAGATGTTACTGCTAAATGTTACGGTGGAGATATCAGTAGAAAACGAAAGCTCTTGGAAAAGCAGAAAAAAGGAAAAAAGAAAATGCGTCAAATTGGAAATGTTGAAATTCCGCAACAGGCCTTTATGGCAGTTCTCAAACTGAACGATTAAGCCCATATTTAATTTTGGGAGATTTTTCAAATAGCCTTGTTTCTTTGTATTTTCAGTGTATATTTGAGAAAACACCAAGGCAACAATGGCTTTTAAACCGTTTAAAAAACTATTATTTGGATTTGCTTTTTCTCCTTCTCTAAAAGCAAATGTTTTTGAAGTTACTCGGCTTGCTTCTTTTTTAGATTCTTCATTGGTCTTTGTTCATATCGGCAGTAAAACGGATGAAAAAGAACAGCAATTTCACAGCATACTGAAAGAATGTTCCGATGTACCTACAAATGTAGAACTTTTTTGGAGGGAAGGGAGGCCCGTTAATTCCTTAATCGACATTTGTAAAGAGCTTGATGTCGATTTGCTCCTGCTCGGGGCGTTAAAGCGAGAAAAGATGGTCAAATTTTACTTGGGTTCTATTGCGCGAGAACTCACTCGTAAGGCTCCGTGCTCTGTATTGTTGATGCTCAACCCCTCTGTAGAGCGTCATCCCTGTAAACATATTGTGGTCAATGGGTTTGATAGTCCTCAAACTAAGGAAACTATTGAAGCTGCTTTTGAAGTGGGGCAAGCGTTAAAATCTGAAAAAATAACTCTCGTAGAAGAAGTCAGCGAATCGCGCGTAGCTGTGGCTGTCAGTGATGACAGAAGCCTTAGAAAAGCTACCTTGAGAAAGGAAAAAATAAACCGTGAAGAAAAATTACGTGTTGTTGATATTGTTAAAAAAATTCCCACCCAAACAGTTGAAGGTTTAAATTGGACTACCCAAAGTATATTTGGAAGAAGAGGGTATTCAATTGGGCATTATGCTAGAGTGGTCCGTGCCGATCTTCTCGTGATGAATGCACAAGAAGAAAGTTCCTTTTTACAGCGATTTTTTCCCAAAGATTTAGAACATATTTTAGCCGAATTGCCAACAGATGTCCTCATCGTTCAATCCTATAAAGATGAGTAATAAGGCAGGATTTGCAGATTCGTTAAAAAGCCTTCCTAAAAACCTATTTTCTGGTTTTGTAGTGTCTCTTATTGCTTTGCCTCTTGGTTTAGGGCTTGCAATTGCATCTGAGGCTCCTCCTTTGGCTGGTATAATTGCAGCTGTAGCAGGAGGTGTTGTCGTTTCTATTTTTGGGGGTTCGCATGTAACCATCGCTGGTCCTGGAAACGGATTAGTCATTGTATTATTAGCTGCAATAACAACTCTAGGGGGAGGTAACCTCTTTGAAGGCTATTTATACACATTAGCCGCTATTATCCTTTCCGGTGTGCTCCTTTTTATATTTGGTGTCTTCCGCCTTGGTGCCATGAGTGAATTTTTTCCTGCAACAGCCTTACAAGGCATGCTGGCCGCAATTGGAATAGGAATCCTCGCAAAACAATTTCACATCATGCTCGGAATTAGAAGTGTAAGCGGTGACACCATTGACCAGCTTATGGCAATTCCTGATTCCTTTCTCAACTTTTTGGCATTCCATCCGTTTTCTGGTCTAATCGGTTTTTTGAGCCTTATTTTTCTCTTTTTGTACAGCAAAATTCGCAACCCGTTTTTTCATTTAATTCCTGCACCTATGTGGGTTGTGGTCGTTTCAATTGGTATTGGCTACTATTACAATCTAGTGCTCAAACAAGCTACGCCCATCGACCCAGAATTATTAATTCAAATCCCGGACCAATTGTTTACCAACCTGCCTCGACCAAACTTTAATAAATGGTTTGATTTGAACTTCTTAGGTGTAGTGGTGTCAATTACTTTGGTAGCAATTATTGAATCCCTACTAAGCATAAAAGCCGTAGACAAACTCGACCCTAAAAAACGTCGGTCTAACGTTAATAAGGATTTGCGTGCTTTAGGCTTGGCAAGTATTGTAAGTGGTTTTTTAGGAGGCTTGAACGTAGTAACTGTTATTGCGCGCAGCTCAGTAAACGTCAACAACGGAGGAACAAACCGTTCTGCAAACTTTTTCCACGCAGCCTTTCTAGTCCTGTTCGTTGTCTTTTTAGGAGAACAAATTCAACGAATACCCTTAACAGTTCTTGCTGCAATTTTAGTTTATACGGGCTATCGTTTAGCAACTCCTGAAAATTTATTAAGGGTTTATAAAATTGGCCCTGAACAGGCTTTAATCTTTGTGGTAACATTAGCATCAACTTTACTTACCAGTCTAATATCCGGTATTGTAATTGGTATTGTATTCACCTTTATCGTACACCTCTTTCTAAGCAAAAATATCATCCTTTTTTCTCTTAATATTTTCAAACCAAATGTACTGATGTACCTGGAAGATCAAACTGGAAATTACTATGTCAGTGTGAAAAACTTCTGCACCTTTTTAAACTTTTATAAGCTCAAGGCTAAGCTGGATCAAATTCCTGAAACAGAACATGCAATCGTAGATTTTTCGCTGTGTGATTTTGTCGATCACACGGTAATGGAAGGTGTCTATGACTATCAACGCTCTTTCTCTCGCAAAGGCGGAAACTTTGAAACTATCGGACTTGACATTCATGCGGCAGAAACCCAACACCCCTTTGCTGTACGTAAGTCGCTTCCCATCAATACGCTTCTGGGGTTACAAAACGCTCTTTCAAATAGGCAAAAAAACTTAAAGGGATTTGCCAATCAAATTGAATGGGAATACGATCCAGAATTAAATAACAATCCGAAAGGGCTTGATACCTTCTTGTTTTTTGAATCTAAAGTGATCAACTATAGGATTAACTCCCTTTTAAAGCCAGACAAGACTTTCTCCGTCTTTGACCTCTCTTTTTCTGAAGGAGCCTTTATCACTAAAGAAGACTTAAAAGCAACCTTCCTTTTCTTTAAAGTTAATCAGCCTCTTCCTGTATTTGTCTTAGATAAGGAAGATTTAAAAACAACGCTCTATCAATGGGCGGGCTTTGATGACATGAATTTTACAAAATACCCTGATTTTTCAAAGCGTTTTCACCTTAGCGGTAACGATTCTAAAGCCATCCGAAAACTCTTTACTCCTGAATTGATCTATTTTTTTGAAAGCCACCCTTTCTTCCATATCGAATCTAATGGCAGAGCGTTACTCATAAAAGGTAAAGACCGATTGTCTAGTCTTCAGGAGGTCAAAATGATGCTCAGCTTTGCAGAGGACCTACATCTACTGCTCAGTCATCAAAGCAAAAAGATTCAAAAATAGTGTTGGCTCTTATTTTGTAACTTAGGGCTATAAACTTATGGCCAATGAAACCGTTTTTTATATTAATCTTTAGTTGCTATATGCTGATTAGTTCCGCTCAGCAAACAGTTGGCTCAGTAGAGTTCCTTGACCCAAAAATGGAGGTGTTCTTTGATAAAGACACAAATATCGAAGTCTTGGCAAAGGGTTTTACCTGGGCAGAAGGGCCTGTTTGGGTTTCCAAATTGAATGGGGTCGTTTTTACCGATGTACCCAATAACAAAGCTTATTTATGGACTGAAGAAGACGGCTTATCTCTTTTTTTAAGCCCTAGTGGGATGACGAATCACGCCCCTCACAGTTCAGATGAAGGTGCTAATGGTTTAACGCTTGACAGTGGAGGAAACTTAATTCTCTGTCAACACGGTAATCGAGCGGTTTCAAAATTAAAAAACTGGAACTTTGATGTACCAGAATACGAAATTCTCGTCGATCATTTTGAGGGAAAGTGGCTGAACAGCCCTAATGACCTTGCAATTAATCAAGCGAACGAAATTTTTTTTACAGATCCTCCCTACGGATTAAAAGATCAAGATCAAGATGCGATAAAAGAGCTAGATTTCAATGGCGTATACAAGTGGTCAAAGAATAAGGGGCTTGTACTGCTGGATAAATCTCTAAGCCGACCTAATGGAATTGCTCTGTCTAATAATGAAAAAATAGTCTACATTGGCAATTCAGACTCCAAACACAATATCATTGCAGCCTTTGATTTAGAAAACGGGCTGCTGAAAAATAAAAGAACGTTTTTTGATGGAAACCTCTTAGCCCAAACACGAAGTGGGCTTTTTGATGGACTGAAGGTTCATTCCTCTGGAGTGATCTTTGCAACAGGTCCTGGAGGGGTACTGGTGCTTGATGAAAGTGGCAAACATCTGGGAAGTATAATGCCTGGGAAAAGCACTGCAAATTGTGGCTTTAACGCAGAAGAAGACTACCTTTACCTTACCTCCGCCGATATGCTTGCTCGAATAAAAATTAAATGAAATGAAGCTACACCCTGTAGAAGCTGGTAATTTCAAGCTAGACGGTGGTGCCATGTTTGGGGTTGTCCCTAAAACACTTTGGGAGCGCACCAACCCTGCTGATGCTAAAAATCGAATTGAAATGGCGTCGCGTTGCTTGCTGGTTGAAGAAGGAAAACAACTTATTCTTATCGATACTGGTATGGGCAACAAACAGGGCGATTCTTTTTTTCGTCACTATGGATTGTGGGGCGACTATTCTCTTAATTCATCTCTTGCTCGAGCAGGCTTTCACCCTGAAGACATCACTGATGTTTTTTTTACCCATTTGCACTTTGACCACTGTGGTGGTGGTGTAAATAAAGATGATACAGGAGCTTTGGTTCCTGCTTTTAAAAATGCATACTACTGGGTTCATAAGTCTCATTGGGATTGGGCAAATGCACCCAACGCAAGAGAAAAGGCTTCCTTTTTGCCGGACAACATACTCCCTATTGAACAAAGCGGACAATTAAAATTTATTGAAGATCCAGGGCCATTTATTAAAAAGACTCCCTTCCCCTTTTCCATTCAGCTTATTGATGGTCATACAGAAAAACAAATGCTCCCTCTAATTGAATACCAAAGAAAAAAAATACTATATGCCGCAGATTTAATACCCACCGTAGGTCACATTCCCATACCCTACGTTATGGGTTATGACACCCGGCCACTTTTAACTTTAAAAGAAAAGGAAGAAATTTTAAGCGATTCCTTTGAAAATGAGGTCCTGCTTTTTTTACAACATGATCCACGCCACGAACTCATTTCCCTTCAAAACACAGAGAAAGGTATCCGTATGGAAAATCATTTTAAATTTAAATCATACTTTAGTCCCTAAATAACTATCAAAAAGACAAATTGTGAAAATACGCTTACTTACCCTCGCAATTTTGAGCTGCCTTGGCATTGCCCATGCTCAGTATTGGCAACAAAAGGTGGATTATACCATGGAAGTTGCTTTAGATGCCGAAACTTCACGGTATAGCGGAACTCAAAAATTAGTATATACTAATAACTCTCCTGAGACCCATCATAAGGTTTATTATCACCTGTATTTCAACGCCTTTCAACCAGGAAGTGAAATGGCTGTTAGGCTTAAAAATGCAGCTGATAAAAATCGAAGATTCAAGGTTGATGTTAATTCGCTAAGCATTGAACAACAGGGCTTTTTAAGGGTTAAAAACCTTACTCAAAACGGTACCTTGGTCCAGACAGAGGAGGCAGAAACGATATTAGAGGTTACTTTAAACGAACCTCTTTTGCCGGGTGAGAGCACTATTCTTGAATTAAGTTTTGAAGGACAGGTTCCTGATGTTGTAAGAAGGGCGGGAAAAAATTCTGCTGAGGGAGTGGCTTTTTCTATGGCGCAATGGTATCCTAAAATGGCAGAATACGATGTGGAGGGCTGGAATACCGATCCATACACAGGAAGAGAATTTCATGGGGTGTGGGGTGATTTCGATGTAAAAATTACACTAAATAAAAATTATACTGTTGCGGCTAGTGGATATTTGCAGAATGCAGAGGAGATTGGAAAAGGCTATTCTGAAAGAAAACGACCAAAATCTAAAAAGGGAATGGTTACATGGCATTTTATAGCTCCTGAAGTTCACGACTTTACATGGGCTGCTGATCCTGATTATATTCACGACACCTACCCCGGGCCCAATGGGGTTGAGCTTCATTTTTTCTATAAAAACGATCCTGAAATAATTGAAAACTGGAAAAAACTACAGCCTGATACGGCAAAAATGATGGAGTATTACAATGCTAAAATTGGACCTTACCCTTACAAACAATACAGCGTGGTACAG
>CAZOWC010000026.1:0-10726 GCA_964583375.1 uncultured Flavobacteriaceae bacterium | reverse complement strand
ATTTAAAGATAATCAAAAGGAAAGGAAGCTACCTTTACTTTTTTCTTGCATTCTTTTGCTTTTCAGCTTCTTCCATTGCTTTTTGCAAACGGGCTGAAAATCCTCCTGATTTTTTAGGCTTCTTTTTGTTCTCCTCAATTTTAGCGTGGATTTTAGTATCATCGATGATGTAATTCTTGATCACTAACATTAAAAAGATGGTCAATAGGTTTGAAACAAAATAATACAAACTCAATCCACTGGCGTAATTGTTAAAAAAGAATAACATCATCAAAGGCATCAAGTAAATGATAATCTTCATGTTAGGCATCCCCGGTTGTTGGGGCATGGGCTGCTGACCTGTGGTCATACGCGTATAAAAGAATATAGCGACAGAGGCTAAAATTGGAAATAAACTGACGTGATCTCCATAAAAGGGAATATTAAATCCAAGATCCAAAATAGAATCGTAAGACGATAGATCGTCTGCCCATAAAAAAGACTTGTCTCTCAATACAAAAGCGACAGGGAAAAAAGAAAACAAAGCGTAAAAAACAGGGAGCTGTAATAGCGCAGGAATACAACCCGACATGGGGTTTGCCCCAGCTCGAGAGTACAAACTCATCGTCTCCTGCTGACGCTTTACAGCATCGTCTTTATACTTGTTGTTAATTTGCTCAATATCTGGGCGTAAAACCTTCATTTTAATCTGTGAAACATACGATTTATAGGTTACTGGAGACATTGCCAACCTAACAATAATTGTCATTACAATAATCGCAATTCCGTAAGTGAGAAAAGAAGATAAAAATTCAAAGAGGGGTAAAAAGATAACCCGGTTTATCCATCCAAATATACCCCAACCCATAGGAATTGAAGTTTCTAAATCACCCTCTAATTTTTTGAGTGTTTTATAGTCGGTAGGACCGTAGTAAAACTTTAAATTAGAATTGAGTTCTCCACCTGAATTAAGGGCATAAGTCGTGGTAAATGATTTCGTAAATCGGTCATTTAAAGATGCTTCCCTCGAAAGATCTGTAGAAGTGATTTTTGCCTCATTTATGGACTGATCTGGTATCATAATAGCACTAAAGAAGTGCTGACGATAGGAAATCCAACGAAGGTTTTGTCGCGTTTCATCATCATCGCCACTTAAGGATAAATAATCGACACGATCATTTTCATAACCGAAAGTAAATTCGGTATATCTATTTTCGTAGTCTATACTTCTAGAATTTCTAAAAACATCCGTTTTCCAGAACAATTCAGGAGCAACTGAGGTGTTCAGTAAGCTACTCATACCCACCGTCTTTACTGAAAAAGAGAGCATGTGTCCATTTTTTGGAAAACTGTACATGAATGAAATATGCTGTTGTAAGTTTAGGGCAGCTTTCATTTCAACTTGCACCGCTTCTGCCCCGTCGCGAACAATCGGACTAAAAAACATGTCCCGTGTATTCAATACACGACCATCAAGTGTATTTAATTGGATGCTAAAATCTGTATTTCCTTCACTGATTAGAGGTAAAGGTTGGTCTTCATAATTTTGAAAGGCGTTTAGTGTCAACTTCGAAATCTGCCCTCCTTTTGGATTCAGTACTATTGTCAACTGCTCTGTCTCAAGATTTACTGGAGGTAATTTATTATCAACAAATAAACTTCCCAAATCACCATAAGCAGCAACTTTTTGCTGCTGAACAATAGAATCATTTTGAACAGGAGTAGTAACAGTAGTGTTATTTTGATGGACTGTTTGCTCAATAGGAGTGCTTTGAGGCTCGGCTCCCTCGGGACCATTGCGATAGAGCATCCAAGTTAAAATTAATGCAATAAGCATGAACCCAATGAATTGATAAGGATCGAATTTTTTTTCTTCCATAATATGCGCTTAATTACTTTTTAGCTTTTTGTAGCAAACTGGCTTGTACAAAAGCTACAAATAAGGGGTGTGGATTTGAAACTGTACTTTTATATTCTGGATGAAATTGCACTCCAACAAACCAGGGGTGATCATTATACTCAATAATTTCAACCAAACCGGTATCCGGATTTGTTCCAGCTATGATAAAATTTTTATCAAAAATGCGATCTACAAAGTCGTTATTAAATTCATAACGGTGACGATGGCGTTCAGAAACTATTTTTTCCTGATAAGCAACTGCAGCTTTTGAATCGGTCTTTAGCTCACAATCCCAGGCGCCTAGACGCATAGTTCCTCCCTTTTTCACAATACTCTTCTGTGACTCCATCAAATCAATGACAGCTTCATGGCAATCAGTATCCATCTCGGTTGAATTGGCCTTTGGAATTCCAACATGATTTCGCGCATATTCAATTACTGCCATCTGCATTCCCAAACAAATTCCAAAAAATGGAAGTTTGTGTGATCTTGCGAAGGCAATAGCACTAATCTTTCCCTCTATTCCTCGTTCTCCAAAACCAGGGGCAACTATTAATCCATGAACCCCATCCAATTGCTTTGCCACTTCTCCTTCTTCAAGATGTTCAGAGTGAATGCTTATTACCTCAATTTCAGTTTCATTTACGGCACCTGCGTGAATTAAAGATTCTAAAATAGATTTATAGGAATCTTGAAGTTCAACGTATTTTCCAACCAAACCAATTTTTATACTGTGCTTTGGATTTTTAAATTTTTTTAAAAAAACGTTCCAAGACTTTAAATCAATTGGCTTTTTTGGCACCATTTGTAGTTTTTCCAAGACTACTTTGTCCAAGCCCTCGTCTCTCATTTTAAGTGGTACGTCGTAAATAGTGTCTACATCTATAGACTGTATGATAGCTTCTGATTTTACATTACAGAACAAAGCCAATTTTTCTCTAAGCTCAATGGTAAGTTCATGTTCTGTTCTACACACAATAATGTCAGCTGAAATTCCACTTTCCATGAGTGTTTTAACAGAATGTTGAGTTGGCTTAGTTTTTAATTAACCTGCAGCAGCAAGATAGGGGATCAATGTCAAGTGAATGACTAGAGTATTTTCTCTTCCTAAATCCCAAATCAGTTGACGTACAGATTCAATATAAGGCAAAGATTCAATATCCCCTACTGTTCCGCCTATTTCAGTGATTACGAAATCGTATTCTCCTGATTCTCCGAGCAATTGCATTCGCTCTTTAATCTCGTTTGTAATGTGAGGAATGACTTGAACTGTTTTTCCTAGAAATTCACCTTTGCGCTCCTTTTCAATTACGCTTTGGTAAATTCTACCAGTAGTTACATTATTAGCTTGAGAGGTCTTTACATTTAAAAAACGTTCGTAATGTCCTAAATCTAAATCAGTTTCAGCTCCATCATCAGTTACAAAACACTCTCCGTGTTCGTAAGGATTTAAGGTGCCGGGATCCACGTTGATATAGGGATCAAACTTTTGGATGGTAACTTTAAAGTCTTGAGCCTGAAGAAGTTTAGCCAGTGAAGCTGCAATTATTCCTTTTCCTAATGAAGAAGTAACTCCTCCTGTAACAAAGATATATTTGGTGTTGGACATCCGGTTAATTTAGTTCTTGCTTACCGGACTCAAATTTACAAAATCAATGGGAACTTCAAGGCTTCTCACTCTATTCTTTTATTTCAAAGATTTCATATCCACGGTGCTGTAAGAGAAAAAGAGCCGAATTAATATAGGAATCGTTTGTTTGAGGTTGATATAAGAATCGATTAGATCGATACTGGGTTTCTCCTAACTCTAGCGAACTTTTCAAATCTTTGGCTACGGCAATTCTCAAAATTAAATCCATCACCAAGTCATATGCGCGAAGTGATTCCTTTGTTGGGGGTTTACCATATTCACTTTCAAATTTTTGAATAAATTGTCGATCTGAAGAATAATCTAAGGGTTTAAATCCTACTGGATAGGTGAATTGAATTCCTCCCAACATTTTTCGTGATAGATTCTCATTATCATAAACATTACTTCGATAGGTAGTAAAAACTTGTACATCTCGTTCCACAGAATTTTGAGCATTAAACTGAGATAGTGCATTGGCAATCAAAGGAAAGGATTGAGTTTCTAAAAACACTTTGTTGGGTAAGGAATCAATGAGCAAAGAGTCTGCGAGCTCAGGAAGGATATAATCCCCTTTTTCAGGGCGTAAAGTAATTGCCCAAGGGAATTGGGCTCTCAGTTTTTTCTCAATCGATCGATTCAATGAGTCTGCAACAATTATAACATGTTGAGTGGTGTCTATTACCTGCTCTAGGTAGTCGTACATTTTAGTCCTAAAAGTATCCGCCCGAGTAATTGATTGATAAACATTTTTTCTAAAAACAACAGGGTTAGAGGATAATGGAGCAATTTTTGGGATCTCAATAACTTCTTTTTTGTTTGACACATAATCGAAGTTAGCCGGAATCAACGGGCCAACAATAAAATCTGTTTGAGCCGCTGCCAGCTGATCACTGATTTCGTCTAGCTTTGCAAAGCTGTTTTCAGTATCAAAGGTGTTGAGCTCAACCGACAAACCCCTTTCTTTGGCTTGTTTTAAAGCAAACAATACTCCCGTATAAAAATCAAGGGATAAAGTATGTAAGTTCCGATCTTGCAATAAGCGTTTGGTATCCTCTATGGAATCAAATTCAATTTCATTGACCTTAAAAGGCAACAGTAAGGCGAGTTTTACATCTGTTTTTTGAAATACGGAATCAGCCAAATTGACTCGTTCAACCAATAAATCATTTTCGATAATAAAATCACCGCTCTGTTCCCCTGGGATTTTTAAAATCATGCCTGCCTTGAGTCCAGTCTCTTTTAAAGTTGGATTTAAGGAATCTAAAGTTGCCTTATCTACCCCCAATTTCTTTTCAATTCGATAAAAACCTTCTTTAGGAAGCACTTTGTAATAATTAAAAAGAGAATCCCTTTCAGGAATGATTTCTTGAATATCTGCTTGAGGAATTCTAATTTTTTGTCCAATTTTTAGTCCCTCTCTAATTTCAGGATTAAGCGAATCCAAAATTTCGATAGTTGTTTTGTATTGATAAGCCAAACGCCATTTGGTTTCTTTAGGAGTAACTTCATGCTGGATAAAGTTTAGGGTGTATATTGTAGTTTCTTGACTTTGCGTTTCGACCGCTTTTTCCTGGATTGAATAAACGGGAATTCTTAAATTCATTCTTCTCCTTATTCCAAATCGCTCGACAGAAGGATTGTATTCTTTAAGTTGTAATTCATCAATTCCGTAATGTTCAATGATGAGCTCCAGAGTCTCCCCTTTTCTTACCTTATGATTAGTAAAGGATTCAGGTGTCTGGGCTACTACATAGAAGCTACTTAAAAGGAGTAATCTAATTAATGTAAAATGACGGGTTTGTTTCATGAGTATGCTGTTATCAAAAACTATTCCCATTCAATTGTCGCCGGAGGCTTTGAACTGATATCGTAGACCACGCGGTTCACCCCTTTGACATTATTGATTATTTCATTGGACATTTTTTGAAGGAATGAATAGGGTAAATCAACCCAATCAGCAGTCATTCCATCTGTTGATTGAACTGCCCTTAAGGCAACACAATTTTCATATGTACGTTCATCTCCCATTACTCCTACACTATTGATGGGTAAAAACATAGCTCCTGCCTGCCAAATTTGATCGTATAACTCCCATTTTTTAAGCCCTTCTATAAAAATGGCATCGACCTCTTGAAGCATACTTACTTTTTCACGTGTAATTTCACCTAGAATTCGAATTGCCAAACCTGGACCCGGGAAGGGGTGTCTCCCTAAAAGGGAAGCATCCATACCCAAACTTTTTCCAACTCGTCTAACTTCATCTTTAAAAAGCATACGTAAAGGCTCGACCAAATCGAGTTTCATAAAGTCAGGCAAGCCTCCTACGTTGTGATGAGATTTAATCGTAGCCGAAGGTCCATTCACTGAAATGGATTCGATCACGTCAGGATAAATTGTCCCTTGTCCTAACCAATGAACACCATCAACTAGATGGGCTTCGGTATCAAAAACATCAATAAAGGTTTTCCCGATAATTTTTCGTTTGGTTTCTGGATCTGAAACCCCATCTAGAGCATCGAGAAACTGATCGGAAGCGTCAACACCTTTGATGTTTAACCCCATACCTTCATATTGCTGCAGAACTTGTTCGAACTCATTCTTTCGCAACAAACCGTTATTGACAAAAATACAATTGAGTTGTTTGCCAATAGCTTTGTGCAATAACATTGCAGCTACAGAAGAGTCAACCCCTCCTGAAAGTCCCAAAATGACTTGGTCGTTTCCTACTTTTTCTTTGAGTTCGGCTAGGGTCATATCCACAAAAGAATCTGGAGTCCAATCTTGTTTGACTCCTGCAATATGCACCAAAAAGTTTTCGAGAACTTGCTTACCATCTGAAGAATGGTAAACCTCAGGATGAAATTGAATACCATAAGTGGGCTCTCCATTGATTTTATACGCTGCATTTTCTACATCAGCAGTACTCGCTAATCGCTCAGCATTTTCAGGCAGTTTGAGGATGGTATCCGCGTGACTCATCCATACCTGACTTTCTGTAGGTACACCTTTGAAAAAAGCATCTTCAGAATTTACAAAAGATAGATTCGCTCTTCCATATTCTCTTTTATTTGAAGGACTAACCTGTCCTCCAAAAAAGTGTGCTAAATATTGAGCGCCATAGCAAACCCCTAAAAGCGGTAATTTTCCCTTAATGGCCTCCAAATCTGGATGTAGGGGATCATCAGCTCTTACTGAAAATGGTGAACCGGATAATACAAAGGCTTTAAATTCAGTGATGTTCTCAGGAGGGTTATTGAAGGGGTGAATTTCACAGTAAATAAACAGTTCGCGAATACGACGTGCTATCAATTGAGTGTATTGTGATCCAAAATCTAGAATGAGTACTTTTTCTTGCATGGGCAAAAATACGATTTAATCCTTGCTGTAAAAACAAGCTGGGGAAATTATTCAACATCATGCTGTTAATATTCTAGCAAAACAAAATTTGGATTTAATGGATCTAAAGCCTCAATCAAATAAGGAATAAACACGGCACCTAATTCTAGGTATAAACTCGAAAAATTAAGTACACGCTCTTGAAGATTGTCGTTAGGAAATAATTGGTCGTGAAGAAGCTCCAATCGCTCAACCTCGTCTTTCAAAGCACGCTTTTGGGCTTTTAATAATCTTTTTTCTAGTTGCTTGATTCCTTTAAGTTGTTTTGCTTGTTGGGCTTCAACCGCACCTTGAAAAGAAGCGTCAGTTTTTTCAACCAGTTTCTGTAAATTATCAAACTGCTTTTTAAGTTGCTCCTTTAATGGAGAAAGATCAAGGTCTATATTGCTGATTTGTCTTATTTTTTTGTTTAGTAGTGCATTGCGTTTCAAAAATAAATCAGCCGTTTCCAAATTCAACTTCTTAATTTTTTTAGCCAGCTTTTTGGAATATAATAGGGCTGAATTCCTCAATAAAAGTATTGGAAAAGGAATACCATAATGTTCAAAGGCATAATTCAGCTGAAACCAATAAGCCAATTCTCCTCCACCTCCAATATAGCAAAGGTTTGGCAAGATATTCTCTTGATATACTGGGCGAAGAATTACATTAGGAGAAAATCGCTCGGGATGCGTTTCAACTAACTTTATAAATTCGACTTTTGAAAAAGACTGCTCAGTTCCGTGCAAATGAAAAGTATTTCCATCTTTTTCAATACGGTATCGTCCGTTAGGAGTTAAATAAAAAAGATTGATTTCTCTAGGATTTACCTGTGGGGTGTATGAACTATTGTATTCTTTTTTTATATCCTCAACCTGAGAATTAACAGCTTTAAAGGATGGGCTACCTTGCAGTTCTTCTCTCAATATGGGTTTAAAAATTGATTTGAGGGCTGGGTGTTGGGGTTCGATTACAATCAATCCATATTCGCCAAAAAGAATATTTACTAAACGCAAGGTCGCTTCAGATAAGCTCTTCGAGTTTAAATAAGATTCATCAATCCATTTCTTGAGTTGCTTAGCGTTCATACTCTCGCCCAAATGTTGTTTAAAAAGATCAAGAGCGGGCTGCAAATCCTCTAAAGACATTTCACCAACCGCTCCTGCAGCCTCTCCAGGCCATCGAATACTCTTGTCCCGATATTGAAAAGTACTAATTTCTTCAAAATCGTGATCTTCACTCGCCATCCAGTAAATTGGAATAAAGTCTGATTTAGGATAAGTTTTTTTTAAACGTTTACAAAGGTTAATTGTACTGACGATTTTATACAAAAAGTACAGTGGCCCAGTCATCAAACTCAATTGATGTCCAGTAGTTATTGTAAAAGTATTTTCTTTCTCTAATAGCGTTAAATTTTTAGCTACTGCTTTTGAATGGGTGATGGAAGTGTATTGCGCTTTTAGAGTCTTGACTAAAATTTTACGATGCGCGTCTGGATAACTTTCTTTTTTTATTAGTATTTGTTTTTTAAAGTTCTCAACAGAAGGATCTAAACCGTAAAATGGTTGCAGTTGTTTCGCTTGATCCAAATAACTCGTAATAAGTTTAGAAAATCGCTTAGTCTCTTCAAATGAAATGAACTTCTTTTGCATGCATCCGTTTGTGTAAAGATATTCGTTTTTGAGAAAAAAAAATACAGTTCACCAAGAAAGCGTATTTTAGATTAATAATAATTTAAAAGATGCGTTTTTTACTCTCTGGCCTTGCTTTACTCTCTCTGATCTCCGTTCAATCACAACTCAAATCCCCAGACGAGTTTTTGGATTACGAATTAGGCTCTTATTTTACTCACCACCATCAAGTAGTAGACTATTTTCAAATGTTGGAGGAAAATTCTCCACAATTAAAATTGCAAGCCTATGGTAAAACAAATGAAGGTCGATTACTCCAATTGGCTTTTATCTCTACTGAGCAAAACCTTAAAAATTTGGAATCCATTCGCACTGCTCATTTACAGAATAGCGGACTAATTACAGGCCCAAAAAACAATGATAAAGCAATTGTTTGGCTGAGCTATAACGTTCACGGTAATGAGTCCTCAAGTACCGAAGCTGCAATGAAAACTGCACATGCTTTAATAACAAAATATTCAGATTTGCTAAAAGATACCGTCGTGATTATCGATCCTTGCATTAATCCAGACGGGAGAGATCGCTACGTCAATTTATACAATCAAATGAAAAGCACTCCAAACGATACCCAACCTTTTACAAGGGAACATAGAGAAGGTTGGCACAATGGAAGAACAAACCATTACATCTTTGACTTAAATCGCGATTGGGCTTGGTTAACTCAAGTAGAATCAATGCAACGCATTAAAAAATACAACCAATGGTTACCTCATATACACGTTGATTTTCACGAACAAGGAATAAATAGTCCCTATTACTTTGCCCCTGCGGCAGAACCCTTGCACGAAATAATTACACCATTCCAAAAAAAATTTCAAGATTTAATCGGAAAGAATCACGCCAAGTATTTTGATAAGCAGGGATGGCTCTATTTTACCAAACAGCGTTTTGACTTATTGTATCCAAGCTATGGAGATACCTATCCTACATATTTAGGCGCTATTGGTATGACCTATGAACAAGCTGGTGGCGGACGTGCAGGACTTGGAATAGAAAATGATGAAAATATCACCCTCACCTTAAAGGACCGAATAGAACACCATTACACAACGGGGATTTCAACCGTGGAAATTGCTGCTTTAAATAAAACTGCGCTCAACGAAAATTATCAGCAGTTTTATCAAAATGAAGCTTTGAAGTATCAGAATTTTGTTTTGGAGGGGAATGCTGATAAATTGAATGCATTAAACAAACTACTCAACAAACATGATATCCAAAGTTATCGGATGGCTAAAGACGTTACGGTTAAGGGATACGATTACCAAAAACAGAAAATAGCAGCGACTAAATTTACTTCAGATGCACTAATCGTTCCAACCAATCAACCCAAAGGGAAAATGGCTCAAGTTCTTTTAGAACCGCAAACAAAACTAAATGATTCATTAACTTATGACATTACCTCTTGGTCCTTGCCTTATGCCTTTGGGTTGAAAGCTATAGCAACAAAATTAAACCTTGAGCGATTGCCTCACAAGATCGAAAACAGGGGTGAGTTATTTCTTCAAAAGGATATGTATGGCTATGCATTGGAATATAAGAGTTTAGAAGATGGTAAGTTTCTATCAGCACTTTTAAAAGAAGGTTTAGGTGTTCGTTACAATAAAGTTTCCATAATAAATAGTGGAAAAGCTTGGGATCGGGGAAGTTTATTTATACTCAAAGGTGACAATCAAAAAAAACCAAACTATCTAGATAAAGTGGCTCAACTTGCTGTCGAGTTTAATCGAAAATTAACTCCAATAGAAACCGGATATTCTTCCTCGGGACCAGATCTTGGTTCAGCCGAACTGGAGTTTATTAAAGCCCCGCGTATAGCCCTTTTACGATCAGACAGAACATCAAGCTATAACTACGGTGAAATTTGGCATTTCTTTGAACAGGTATTGCATTATCCTTTGATACAGCTTGAAAGTAGCCGTTTATCATCGGCCCTTGAGCATATTGATCAACTCATAATCCCAAGTGGTCATTACAGTAAATGGAACCAGAGTAACTCTAACGACCAATCGTTGCTTGATTGGATCAATAAAGGTGGAAAAATCATTGCAGTTGCAAGGGCGCTAGATCATTTTGCAGATTCAGATCAGTTTAAACTTAAAAAGAAAGAAAATAAAGAACTTGATACAACCGAAATTCCATACGGTGATTGGT